>JAKQOH010000003.1 GCA_029565415.1 Candidatus Rifleibacteriota bacterium
TGGGCCTCCGTGATCAGGTCTGATCTTCCGCTGAATCTCAACGGCCTCGTCGGCGCCCGCGAAGCCCTGGCCGATTCGTCATACGGACTGACCGGTTCCGAACGGTATCTGATCCAGGCGTTCGAGTTCCCGGACCATCGCGATCTGCAGGATCTCGTGGCGAACCTGCGGACGACCTTTCCGAACGCGAATATCGCGGCTGACAATATGATGCATTATATATCAATATCGTCGCCCGTGCCCGTGAACGTGAGATTCGGAGACCGATACAGGCGCGCAACTGGGCTGTCGGTCGCCTTTCCCGGCCCGGGCGAGTATGCCGGTTATCTCGGCCCGAACGGGAAGATGAGATACGCCGATCTCGCGATCGCGAGCGCGACGGAGTGGGACGAGGTTCTGGCAGCGATGAACGAATCGGGATACACGTCCGCCGTCGACGGACGGAACCTGTTCGTGAAACTCACCTGGTCGGGCGGTGCGGACCTAGATCTGTGCATCGGCGAGCCCGACCCCGGCAACGCCTCGGACCCGGAACGGATGATATGGTATTCGCCCGCGGCGGGTGTTGAGTCGCCCAATGGCAGATTCAGCCCGGATTCGAATCAGTCGGGGCTCCACGAGGAAACGTGGACGGCCGGCACGAAGATTCTGCCCGGCACGTATCACGTGGCCGTTACCTCGAGGAGCGGCACGGGCCAGTCCGTATCCGCGGTTCCCAGACTCCGGTTCACGATGCTCGCAACATCGACCGAGATCGTCGGTGACCCGATCGTGCCCGGCGGCCGTTTCGAGGCGGCGAACATCCTCGTCTCCACATCGGCGATCTCTATCCAGACGATCCTCCCCGAACCACCTCCAGAAGAGGAATAGAGGAGAGCGGACCGACTCTTGTCTTCAAATTGGGCTCCTTTCCGAGACGATGTTCATTCTCAAAAATGAAACAACCGATGTGCCATTTTTCTGAAAATCAACGTTTTACTCCGGTTACAAGACCCACATCTTTTTTCGGAAAACGTGAACAAGGTTGAGCGACACATGGAGCGCCTGAACGTTTTCCGAATCGGTGCTGCTTGCTGAACATCGTTTCGAACTGGCGAATCATGTTGTACTCACCCAGTGAAAAAGTCGTAACGCATTCGGTTGATTTCCGGGAAAATCATGACGTGGTCCTTATGTCCTTTGATGGCTTTGATCCCTCCATCCTGTGAGAACACGAAGCCGATGGCTCCCGGGAATTTCCGGCAGAACCTGATGGTGGAACGATGGCGAGTGCCGAAGATGAGCGGATCTATTCGCTCCGGCCCGCCATCCGTGTAAAGGAAGGTCGGGGGAAGTATTCTGCCGTTCACGCGTATTTCCGCCCCATAACCCGCGATCTCAAGTTTCGTCGTCATGATCACTGCTCCGTCTACCTGGGACAAGGATGCCGCGAAATCGGTGAACTCGCGGAGCCGCCGAACGGTTTCCAGCAGCTTCGAAGCATCCAGAACCTGACCGGAAGCCGAGGTCAGCGAGGAATGGAACAGCTTCAACCGATCTTTGAACGGAAGTCCCTGCATGAATATTCCGGGTATAAGGGTCGGGAGTTCGAGAAAGGCATTCCAGACCGTTGCCGGCTTCAAGGTGTTGCGGAATTTCAGATCCCCCTTTGCGAGCGAATACAACCGTTCGGGAACCAGAAGAAAAATTCCGCCGTGTCTCTTTTGAAATATATTAAATATTATTTCATCAATGATCTTGAGGAAGAAGGTGACGATGCTCTCCCGGTGGTTTTGCGAGGATATATCGGCCTGAAGCCGGTCGGGTAGGGAAGAACGGATTTCGGCGAGAACTTCCGAAAACTCCTCCTTGAGCGCCGGAGACGTTA
>JAKQOH010000174.1 GCA_029565415.1 Candidatus Rifleibacteriota bacterium
TGCGTGCCCGCCTGATCGACCGGGTCCGGTTCGAACTGGCCCAGGAAGGCCGCACGAGCCTCTCCGGCGTGCTCGAAGCCCTGGTGACGGCGCAGAAGGCTGATCCGAACGATGAACGCGGCAAGAAGAAGATCGCGATGATCTACGGCCGGCCGGTCGACATGCGCGACGGCGAATGGCACGAGACCCCCGACGGCAAGCGCTACTGGACCAGCAACGAGTACCCCGAGATCGTCCTCAGCCCCGCCGAATACCGCCGCTATCTCGCGACCGCCTCCGAAGTCGAGGAGTAAGCCCGTCTCGCTTCCCCGTGCGGGTTCAGGTCCCGCTCCCGACACTCGGCATTTCCCTAACGGCACCCAACTCGGGTGCCGTTTCTATTGTTGCTCGATCTGGGGATATCGTCAGGCGAATATTCCTATTTCGAAAGTGATGTCGAAGCCGTTCGACGCTGGCCTCTTCGCGAGCCGGCAATGAGCGGGCCGTCGAGCGTCGCCGACGTGTATTCCTTCGTTGTTTGATGAGTGTTTATGCAACTTTCTTGTTAAGAACCGTTTTTTCAAAGAGTTTCTCGCAAAATTGGTTCAAACTGAGATTCGCTTGCATAGCCTTCAATGACAATATTTTATGGAGATCCTTGTTGATTCTGAGGATGAATTTACCAGAAAATTCTTTCCCTGCTGTGGCTTCTGGCATGGGGATGTTTTCAGTGGTGTGAATGTGGATCCATTCGTCAAGAATGTCACAGAGTTCTTGATAGACATCTGCTTCATTTTGACCATGACAGCAAGGTCCAATGAATCCGGGAACAGACCCAACATAGCATTGGTCTTTTTTTGACCATTCTACAAGCTTGATGTATTTATCTCGATCTTTTATATGTTTCATTGCTTCAGAGCCTCCCGAAGAGCCCGGCCAACTTCTTTTTCTTGATAATCCAACGCATCATCGCCTGGCTTGCCTGATAGGGTGATTTTTGCCCCTTTGGGATGGAGAAAATTGCGATGGCTACCTTTGCCACCACGGTTTACGAAACCAGCATGTTCGAGCTTCGAGATCAGCTCGCGAATTTTCGGTGGCATGCTAAAATGATATCATATTGTTATCAGATGTCAAGCGGATGGGTGCCTGCAACTGGTTTGCTGGGCTTCTCACATGGCCCTTCACCAGCGCAGACCAACGGAGGTCGTTCATCATTCCGATCAAGGCTGCCAATACACCTCGATCGCCTTCGGAAATCGATGCTAAGGAAGCGGGTGTCCGCCCTTCGACGGGATCGGTCGGTGATTGCTTCGACAATGCGATGTGCGAGAGTTTCTTCGCAACACTGGAGTGCGAACTTCTCGCACGCCGCCGGTTCAAGACGCAATCCGAAGCACGAATGGCCGTCTTCGAATTCATCGAAGGCTGGTATAATCCAAGAAGGCGGCATTCCGGTTTGGACTATTGCTCCCCCGTGGAATACGAAAGACGGCATACGCAGGCTGCATGATTACGAAAGTCTCGAACCGTCCACCAAACCGGGTCCACTTCAGACTAAGATCTCGCCGAGAGACGTGTTGACTTTGAATGTGAATTGCGGTAGAATATCCGCACGTTCCCGCCGGGATGGTGGAACTGGTAGACACATACGTTTGAGGGGCGTATGGCTCACGCCGTGCGGGTTCAAGTCCCGCTCCCGGCACTCAACGTTCTCGCACAAGGCTCGTCAGAAATGACGGGCCTTGTGTGCGTTCGGGGGACTTTTTCAAGGGCTGGCGCGGACGGCGCACCCAGAAGTTGCGCCGAAGAATGGGACTTGCTGCGTCTGACTTTTCTGGGTTCGGCTGGTGTGGTATCGTGGCGGCCGAGAGGATGATTCCGTCTCGAACCTGTCAAACAAAGCAAGGAGTGGCAGCATGAAGAGGATGTTTCGGTCTCTGGTCGTTCTGGTGATTTGTGGGCTCGGGCTTGCCGGAGTTGTCGGGTGCGGTTCTTCCGGAGCTCCGGCTCCTGCCGCGGCTCCCGTGCCGGCCGTTTCCGTCTTCGACATCGCCAAGACATACGAGACGGATGAAGCGAAGGCCAGGACCGAATATGCCAGCAAAACCATCAAGCTCACGGATCTCATGGTCAGCTATTATGTCGAAGACGAGAAGATGCTCGAGTGCCAGCCGTTCAATGCCGCCACCAAGGAAGGAAGCTGCAGCAGTGACTCGTTCTTCCGGAACGAAGCGATCAAGCAGATTGCGTTTCCCTTCGCGGTCAAGTTCCGCATCGAGGATCCGAAGCTGGTCGAGGGGCTGACGTTCCAGAAGGTCACGACGGTGGACGGGAAGGCCCGCGCCGACTACACCGATCTGGTCGAGGTCGAGGGCGAAGTCGATACGCTGGCAGACGGGGATCTGATCCTGAAAAATCCGAAAATCACAAAAAAGTGATCTTATCCGGCAAAGCCGGGCGGTGCGGAACATCTTCTGCGCCGCCCGGTTTTTGTTTCTGGAACGGCGGATCGGAGCCTCTTTCAGGATAGAAGCCGGCCTGGCCCGTTCTTGGGTGCGGGATAATGCGACACTTGACAATGCGACAGTAACTGTTACATTTATCGTATGGATAAGCGCTACTCGATCGGGGAGCTCGCCGAGGTTACCGGGGTCACCCGGCGAACGATCCGGTTTTACGTTCAGCAGGGGCTTCTGGCGCCCCCCGAGGGGGCCGGCCGGGGGCATTACTACACTGACGCCCACTGCCGGCGGCTGATAGAGATTTTGCGGCTGCAGCAGGCCGGTTTGTCGCTTCGGGAGATCGCCGGCCAGCAGGGGGCCGAGAGCGAATCAGGCCGCCCCGTGGGGGTGGAGCAGAAGACGTACGTGCGTAAAGACGCCATCGAGTATTACTCCCCTGAACCCCAAACGGTTCCAGAATCCTGGCTACGCATCGTCATCGCCGAAGGGTGTGAGGTGCAGTTCCAGGCGGGGCTGTGCCGCCTGTCGCCGGGCAGGGTAGACGAGCTCCGCAGGGCATTCTTGAGGATTTTTCCCGAACTGTCGTGTTCCGGAGTGCCAGGTATTCGTGATGACACCGTCTGATACCTTTCGCTCCCCTCCGGGGAAGATGAGAGAGACCACAGAATCCTACCTCTGCCAAGGAGGCGCCAGCCTATGATGCTCGAAACGGGAATGATCGACCGTGGTCTCGTGACCGCGCAGGGCAAGGCCGTGCCGCTGATCGGCTGCCGTCTGGCCGGCCGGCTTCTCGGCCGGATCGCGGACTGGACCGTCACCCAGCGGTATCTTAATCCCGAGGAACAGCCGATCGAGGTGACGTATCTTTTCCCGTTGCCTGAGGACGCGGCCGTCTGCGGTTTCTCGGTGAACATCGGCGACCGCGAGGTGGCCGGCCAGGTTGAAGAGCGCGAGAAGGCGTTCGATGGGTATGACGAGGCGCTTGCCGAGGGCGATGGGGCATATCTCCTCGACCAGGAGCGTCCCAACGTTTTCCAGCTCAGCCTCGGCAATCTCCCGCCCGGAGCCGAGGCCCGGATCGCGATTCGTTTCGTGCAGATTGCGGCGGCCGATGGGGCCGGAGTCCGCGTCATGGTGCCGATGACGGTTTCACCGAGATATGTGCCAGAAAATATATCAAAAGAATTAAAATCAGAGATCGACCGTGTCACGCCCCCGTACGCCGATGCGGTCCCGTATGGTGTAACGCTCGACCTCGACGTCGAAATGCCCGTGCCGATCCGCATCGTCGACTCGCCTTCGCACCCGCTCCGCGTCGAACTCGACGGCTGCCGTGGCCGCATCTCCTTCGGTCGTGAGACGACGGCGCCCGACCGCGATCTGATCGTCTCGATCGGTCTCTCCGAGACTCGTTCTCTGTCTGGGTTCATTGCCGAGTATAAGGGGCACGATCATGTCGTCGTCGAGTGTCTGCCCGACGCGAACCAGCCGACGGGTGACCGACGGAAAACCGTCGTGTTTCTCATCGACTGTTCCGGGTCGATGGGTGGCGACTCGATCACCCAGGCCCGCCGGGCGGTCGAGCTGTGCCTTCGGGCTCTCCGGCCGGGCGACGCTTTCCAGATCGTCCGCTTCGGTTCGACCTGCAAGCCGCTTATGCCTCGGCCGGTCACGTTTGACCAGGACAGTCTCGACGCAGCGGTGAAGCAGATTCGCGGCATCGACGCCGACCTGGGTGGCACCGAAATTCTCAAGGCCCTCGAGCGGGTCGAAGAGATGGTCTCGGAAGCCCGTTACGAGTTGCTGGTTCTCACCGACGGCCAGGTCAGCAACGAAGAGGCCGTTCTGAACTGGGCTACAAAACAGCGTTCCCGATGCAGGGTCTTTTCCTTCGGCATCGGAGCAGGGGCGAGCGAGTATCTCGTGAAGGGCATGGCACGCTGCGGCGGAGGTTCGGCCGAGTTCATCTTTCCGGGGGAGCGCATCGAACCCAAGGTTCTGAGGCAGTTCACACGCATTGGCAGCCCGGTCGTAACGGATCTCTCGATCGACTGGGGCCTCGCCGGAGCCGACCCTGCTCCTGGGGAGATCCGGTCCGCGTTCGGTGGGGAGTCGCTGTTGGTCGGGGCTCGATTTCCGGCCGGGCACCGGATCGCCGACGGGCACAGGGTCGAAGTTCGTGGAAAAACCGCGTCTGGCGAAGTCCGATGGACGGCTGTTCTTCGCCGAGCCGGTGGCGGCGGGCTGGGCGACGGCGCGGCACTCTGGTGGGCCCGGGAGGCCCTGCGCGACCTCGAAGAGCCGAAACGTTCCGGCGGGCAAGGTTCGAACCAGAAGCGCGATTCCGCATCATCCCGGAAGCGGGAGGCCATCACTCTATCGATCGAGTATGGGCTTCTCTGCTCTGGGACGAGCTTTCTTGCTGTCGAACGGCGTTCGGCGGAGGACAAAACGACGGAACGGGCGGTGCTTCGGCGTGTGCCGGTTCAGATAACGACTGGTTGGCATGGGCGGCCGGGGCTGCAGTTCGGCCTGACGGGCATCATGGCAGCCTGCGCCCCTCTCGCGAGTGCTGTGATCGGGGCCGGCGGGGTGCCCGGGACGCTGTGCGAAAGGATGGCCCTGTTCTCTTGTGATTCCAGCCCATCTGGTCGCAGCGCACCGACCCGGAAGCGGTCTGTCGCAAAAGACCCCGGCAGTCCAGGCTTCCTGGCTCATCCGCCGCATGCAGACGAGTCGGGTGCTATCGATGCGTATGATATTCTGATCATGCAACTGGCCGAGGGATGGTTCGAGCTCGATCCCGTGCTGACAGACTGGTGTGGTCACTCCCGGGATGAGCTTCTCTCGTGGGCCAGGGAACTGACCGTTCCCGGTGGTATCGATGCCGGCAAGGTGATTGCCACGCTTCTGGCCATGCATCTCCTGCAGACCCGTGCGGCCACCGAAGAGGATATCTGGCGAGCCGGGGTTCTCAAGGCGACCGAGCTGATCGAGCGGCACAAGATCGATGCCCCGGGCGGGGTATCCCCGCTAAAATGGCTCGAATCGAAACTTGGTGGCTGAGGGCTTCGGTGGTGATGCGGAGCGGTCAGGGAGTCACGATGATGAGGCCGATCCCCTCGACCGATGCTCCCGCGGCATCCGTTGCACTCGTGGTGAGAATGTAGGTGCCGGTCGCGGTCGCACTGCCCGTCACGAGGGTTCCCGACTGTGAGCTGCCGTAGACCGGGGTTTCATCCGTTTCGCGCAGGGCAATGCCGGGGGGAAGCCCCGAGACCGAGTAATCGTACATCCGCGCGCCCGTGAGACCGATGATCGGGTCACCGCCCTGGGCTTTGCAGACCTGCTGGTCATAGGCCTCGTCGAGCCGGATGAACGAGACCGCCGATTCGATCCAGAAGCCCTGGCGGCCGACCGAGATGTCCGACACGGCGGTGGCGACAGCACCGGCCGAGTCCCTGATGGTCAGGGTGACCGTGTAGCTGCCTTCCAGGCTTGGTGTGCCCGAAAGCAGGGCGAATTTCAGGTCGTTGATGGCAAGATTCAGTCCCCGGGGCAGGTTGTCGGCGGAGAAGGTGAACGGCGGCACCCCTTGCAGCGGGGCGGCGAACAGCAGCCGAACCGGCTTTCCCCGTGTCAGCGAGAGTTCTTCGGCATGGACGATATCCACGAACGGGGCGATGGTCAGCCGGGATGCGGCGAGGCGGGTGCTTCCCGATGCGTCGACGACCGTGAACGTCGCAACGGTCGTGAGGGGAGTGGCGGAGATGCCCGACAGAATGCCCGTCTCGGAATCGATGGAATACCCGGCGGGCAGCCCCTCGGCTCCGAACCGATAGGGCGTGCGCCCGTTCGTCGCGAGCAGCCGAATGCTCGAAGTGGCATTCAGCGGCAGCAGGATTTCCTGCGGAACGATCAGCAGAAGGGAGTTGCCGGCAGCGGCAGGAGACGGCTGCAGCATTCCCGGGGTCGTGGCGCCGGCCTCCGCGCCGTCATTCGTCGTCCCGGTCACCTCCAGGCCAGCATCGGCCAGGACGGATGAACGCAGGCCGCCGCCGTTGCCGCAACCCGACAACAGCACGCTCACCGCGATCAGCAACGCCATCGCGAAGCTCGAAGGGATGACCGGCATGTTCCAGCGCATGGGTGGTGTGGCACCTGATTCGTGAGATCGGAGCAGTGATTGTTCTATCGGCAGAATCGCGGTTCCTCATGATCCTCGCCCGTGGGAGCCGTCACCTGATCATCACGTGTCGAAATGGTGTATCCTTGCACCGGCACCCGCGTCAGGTGCAGGAGGAGAGAGGATGGATGTCTTTTTCAAACCGGTGCTGGCGATCGGCCTGGTCATCCTGGTGTTTGCGTATCTGTTCATTCGGAGCGGAACGCTCGAAATAAAGCAGGAAGAATATACCGATCGCGGCATGCCGATGAAACGCACCGTATACAATCTGCGCTGGGAACGATTCGGCAAGTATGTCTCGGGAATTCCCGACCGTCTTTCGCGGTATGTCGGGGCGTCTGACTGAGACGACGGTTCAGGGAAGCCGGAGCGTCGTTTTGATCGCTTCGAGATCATCGGCGGTATCCATGCCGTTGATGCTCACCTGGCCGTCGGGGCCGATCCGGATCTCGAGGCCGTTCGGGATCGAGCTCAGGGACGGCTCGAGGTGGCGATACCGGTCGGTCAGGAAGAGGTAGCGCTGGTTTGCCGAGCCGATCCAGGGGCGGCTTTGATCCGCCTGGGCCTGGATGTAGGGGCCGTCGATCAGCAGATCGGTTGCATCGATCAGCCGGTTCCAGGCCGAGTTCGAGGCGGCGCGAAGGGCCTCGAGCGTGTAGCCGGTGAAGGTGACGATGGAGAGCCCCCGTTCCCGAAGGCGCCAGGCGAGTTCGGCGAGTGGGGCCGCCTGAGCGAAAGGCTCGCCGCCGAGAAATGTCATGCCTTCTATGGAATCTTCCCGCAGGACACGTTCGTACAGGTCGTCGACCGCCGCCTCTTCACCGGCCTCGAAGGGCCACGTTTCGGGATTGAAACAGCCCGGACACCGGATCGGGCACCCCTGCACCCAGAGGCACGCCCGTTCACCCGGCCCCTCGACGGCGGTGCGGCCGATGAACTTGTGGATTCTCACCTTCTGCATGGAACCATCTTACCTCAACCTTCCGCGAAGCGTTTCGTCCGGACATCACCGACACGGGACACCACGGGGAAAACGTCTCACCGCAGAGACGCAGAGGCACAGAGACTCGAAAACCGCTTCGCCACAGGGATATGCCGGTGAAAGAGACCGCGGTTCCAGGAACGCATCCGCAGATGGAGGGCAGATGGACGCAGATGAAAAACGGAGAGGAACGAATGCCTGGGGCCAATTCACGTTCTGTATGCGGTGGAAGCTCGAAATAAAAGACCTTCAGAATCCATCTGTGTCATCTGTGCCATCTGCGGATTCGGTTTTGTGGTAGGTGAGATAACTATGTGTATAGTAATGACATATATATACCGTCTGCGGTGTGGGTCGGGGAAAACAACACCGGGCCCGCCGAGGGGCGGACCCGGTGTCTGACGGGTGAGAGGGGTTACTTCGTGTCGGCGGTGAGGCCGAACTGGCGCAGCAGGGCGTCCTCGTTGAAGGAGCGGCCCAGGAACGCCTGCACCTGGACGTTCTGGTCGGCGGTGCGGCCGGGGGCGAGGATCAGGTCGCGATACTTCTTCCCGGTCGTGCCGTCGAAGACGCCGTTCTTCTCGAACTCGGTGAAGATGTCGGCAGAGATGGCGCGGGCCCAGAGATATCCGTAGTAGCCGGCGTCATAGCCGCCCATCAGGTGGCCGAAGCTGGCCTGGGGGTGGGTTCCGACGCTCTTGGGCATCAGCATGATCTTCTGCTGGAGCTTGCCGTAGGTGATGGTGGTGTTCTTCAAATCGGTAGTATGGCAGGCCATATCGAACTTCGTGAGGAAGATCTGGCGGACATTCACGAGGCCGGAGTCGAAGGTGCGGCTCTTGATCAGCCGGTCGATCATCGCGTCGGGCAGCTTCTCGGACGGGTTCTTCCAGTGGCCCGAGATGCGCTTGAGCACGTCCTTGTTCCAGGCCCAGTTTTCGAGGATCGTCGAGGGCACTTCGACGAAGTCGCGGGCGACGGCGGTTCCCGAGAACATGCCGTAACGGGCCTTCGTGAAGATGTTGTGGGTGACGTGGCCGAACTCGTGGAACATCGTCTCGACGTCATCGTGGGTCAGCAGTGAGGGCTGGCCGGCCGCCGGCCGGTTGAAGTTGCCGACGATGGCGCAGGCGGGCTTCTGGTAGACGCCGCCGGGCAGCTCACGGCCGCCGACGAGGCCGAAACAGGCCTGGTGCTTGTACTTCCCGTCGCGCGGGAACAGGTCGATGTAGAGATACCCGATGACCTCGCCGTTCTTCTCCTTCACGACGTAGGGCATGACTTCCTCGTGCCAGACCGGCAGCTTCGCTTTCTCCATCACGACGTCGAAGACTTCGGAGTAGATGGCGAGCATGCCGTTCATGACGGTCTCGAGCGGGAAATACTGCTTCATCGCTTCCTTGTCGATGTCGAGGACGGTTTTGCTGTACTGGTTGTTCCAGTAGCGCCACTGCCAGCCCATCATCGGCTCGGTGGTGCGGATGCCGGCTTCCTTCACGCGGAGGGCGAGGCGGTCCTTCAGCTCGGCTTTCGCCTTGGGAAGCAGCTTGCCGTGCAGGCGGTCGAGGAACTCGATGACCGTCTCGGGCTTCTTGGCCATGCGGTCGTCGAGCTGGTATTCAGCGTGATTCTTGTACCCGAGCAGTTCGGCGAGCTGCTGGCGGAGCTGGAGGCCCTCTTCGAGCAGCTGCACGTTGGTGTCGGCGCAGCGGTTGTTGAACTTGGATTCGAGCCGGCGGCGGACGTCGTCGTTCTTCGCGTTGTCCATCATCGGGAAGTAGTCGGGGTAGTTGAGGGTGACGACGAATTTCCCGACGGTCGTGGTGGCGAGGCCGGCGACGAAGTCCTCGGGAAGGCCCTCGAGCTCTTCCTTTGTGACCTCGAGCTGATCCTTCCAGTCGCGGATGTTCTTCTCGAACTTGAGCTCGGTCGCGACGAGCTGCTGCTTCAGCTCCTTGTATTTCGCCAGATCGGCTTCGGACAGCATGAGACCGTTGCGCTTGAAGCCGAGCATGATGCGGTCGAGCAGGAACTGGTCTTCTTCGGTCAGTTGCGGCTTCGTCTGGGCGAAATCGTTGATGGCGTTGTACAAGTCGCGCCGGGTCATGATCTCAACGGTGTATTTGCTTGCCATTTCTTCGAACGCGGCGGCGGCATCGCGCACCGCGGCATCTTTCGAGACATACGACATGAAGATCGGAAGCGTCGTGACATCGCCGAAATCCGACAGGGCGGCTTCGAACGCCTTCACGGTGTTGTCGAAGGTGCGCTTGGCGGCCGGGATCTTCACGATCTCCTCGAGGCGCGCGTCGAGCTCTTTGCGCGAGTCGGAGGCGACCTTCTCGACTTCCTCCTTCGAGATGTCGAACCGGGGGGCGAAGGGCATGCCTTCGATGTTCGCGAGCTGGACCTTGCAGGCCGGGTTCGTGGCGCCGGCCTTGGGGAGCTCGGCAAAAGCGAGGCCGGCGCAGCAGACGACGGCCAGAATGGTGAGAAGAGAGCGTACCAACATTCCTGACTCCTTTCCTCATGGGCGAGGGTGTTTGTGTGCCGCCCATGGTATCACAGGAGCATCCAAACGCCCACCTGCCCGGCAGATCCCGGTGTACCCCGACGGTCACCATGCAGCATGCGGACAGGGCTCATCCGCAGATGACACAGATGTCACAGATTTTTTCGGGAATAGAATCTGCGTCATCTGTGACATATGGAGACCTGCAGTCTGCCTCGCTACGGCCGGCAAGCGAGAATCATAATATAAATATAGCTATACAAAATACGGGATTGAAGGTCATCTCTGCGGAGGGGGTCGAGCTGGGTGTCTCTGTGCCTGGGATGTATGTTTCTTCCCAATATTCGCTCGTGAAAGCCGAAATAACCACTCCGAGCAACAGCTTCATCACGGAGAACACAAGAGGACACAAAGAATTCACGGAGGATCGGACCAGCCTCCGTGCAGCCTCTGTGTTCTTTGTGTCCTCTGTGATGAAACGTTCTTCGTGCTTTCTGGGGGCGGGTGGTGGCTTGCAAACGGCGGGCGGGTGGCGGATACTGCGGCGAACCGGAGGAATGGCTTGAAAACGAATGTCTGGAAAGCGGATGCGATGCTGCTGCTGACGTCGCTGGTCTGGGGCGCGGCGTTCGTCGCCCAGCGGGTCGGCATGAACAGCGTGGGGCCGTACACGTTCAACGGCCTGCGGTTTCTGCTCGGCGCCCTTGCCCTGCTGCCGCTTGCCCGATATCAGCGTCGCGCCGGCCTTGCAGGCAAGGGCCGAATCGAACCCGCCATGTCCCGGTATCTGTGGCCCTGCCTGCTGACGGGGCTGTTCCTTTTCACCGGGGCTTCGCTCCAGCAGGTCGGCCTGCTCTGGACAACGGCGGGAAAAGCCGGCTTCATCACGGGGTTATACGTGGTGTTCGTGCCGCTGCTCGGGCTGCTGGGGCGGCACCGGCCCGACCGGGCGACCTGGGCCGGCGTGGCGCTGGCCGCCGTCGGCCTGTTCCTGCTGAGCGTGACAGAATCGTTCACGATCGCGTTCGGCGATCTGCTCGAGCTGGCCGGCGCCCTGTTCTGGGCCGGCCATGTGCTCCTCGTCGGGCGGTATGCGACGCGGCTGGAGCCGATCCCCTTCTCGATCGGCCAGTTCCTGGTCTGCGGCATCCTGAGCCTCGCGACGGCCTTCTGGCGTGAATCCGTCACCCTTGCAGGGGTGTATGGCGGCCTCGTTCCGATCGCTTACGGCGGACTGATCTCGGTCGGCGTCGGATACACGCTCCAGGTCGTGGCGCAGCGGGACACGCTGCCGACCCACGCCGCGATCATCCTCAGCCTCGAAGCGGTGTTCGCGGCCTGGACAGGGCGGCTTCTGCTCGGGGAGACGATGAGCTGGCGGGCGACGGGGGGATGCGCGCTGATGCTTGCCGGCTGCCTGCTCGCCCAGTTGGGGCCGGCGAAGCCGCGTCATCCGGACGCCGCCGGCCCACTTCCCGCCTCGTGCGGGGCGGGTCCGGCTGAGGCGCGCCATCAGGGAGCCGCCGGCTGCGGCGATTCCGGCGCATGTGACAACTCCGACGCGTCAGCATGAGACGCGCGTGACGCAGGGGGCGTGAAACAAGCCCCGAATCCTGCATTTCCCGGGTTCAAACGACTGGCACGTGGTTTGCGCTGATTCGTTGGCATCTTCGCCAAAAACAGAACGCAGACAATGGAGGGTGCCATGACGACGAACGCAGCGGGTCAGGAAACGAACGGCAACGAACTCGGACAGCGGCCCGAGGCCCTGTTCCACGACGAACCGGCACCCCCGCCCCACGAACCAGGGAATGGCGGTGATGGGGACGACGGCGGCTCGTGGAAAAAATGGTTGCGGCTGATCATCGATGCGAATCCGCTGTACCTTCTGAGCGTGCTTCTGATGATCGGCGGCTTGTATCTGATCGGTTCCGCCGCTTCGGAGCGGGTCGTTCAGGTCGACACCGTCGCGGGCTTCTTCGGGATTCAGAACGTGTATGAGATCGTGCTCGTCGCGATGGCGATCTACCTGCTGCGCACCGGCACGAACAGCCGCCATGGAAAGCTGCTGCTGATCTTCGTCATGGTGTTTCTCGCCGACCTGACGTTCTACCAGGTCCGCATCGCGACGATGGACCCGACGTGGGGCTTCGTCATCGGCCTGCTCTATCTGGCGCTCGGCGCCGCGAAGGTCGGGGCCGTCCTGTATTGGCTCGAGATCCGGCCCCGGTGGGAACTGCTCGTCTATCCGTTCTTCTCATTCGGCATGATATATTTCGCGCCCCAGTATCTCTACTGGGTGCTGGACAAGGTCGGTGTGGGCCACACGGGGACGCCGTTCTCTGGCCAGGCCGAGGTATACATGATCTGGCTCCTGGCCGCCCTCATCCAGCTTCCGGTGATCGTCAGCTGCTGGCGCCGGAGCGGCCTCGAGACGCCCGAGCCGAACGCCGCTTTCGGCGACGCGACGACCCTGTACCGGGCTCTGCTCCTGTTCCCGTTCGTCGCCCTGCCGTTCCAGCTCGAAAAGAACGTGATGGCCGACGCGGTTGCCGGGAACGGCGCCATCGGAAGCCTGAGCTTCGTCTATGTGCCGTATCTTCTCGCCGGCGCGTTCTTCGTTCAGAGCTTCTTCCGGAACTGGATTACGAAGCTGTACACCGTGAACGCCTTCGACGCCGTCATCCTGATGTCGTTGACCCTGCTCGCCCTGCTGACTGAGCGGAGTGACGCCGCCGCCTCCGGGTTGACAAATATCAACTGGTATATCATCATCGGCGCCCATCTCGCCGTCGCGCTGACCCGCAGGAATCTCGTCTCTGCCTCGTTCCTCGGCCTCGTGGTGTTGCGCCACGTCGGGGTCGGCGTGAAGACGGCGGCCGCCGACGCCTACGAGTATGGCCGCAACCTCTCGACGACGGCCTGGGCGGCCCTGCTGATGGCAGGTTCGTTTATCAGCCTCGGCCTCGGATTCCTCGTCAGTCTCGGGTCGAAGGACCCGCGCAAGTCCTGATTCCGATGTCCTGACCCGTTCATATCACCCCATTCACGCGCACCCGCACCGGGTGCGCGTTTTTTCGTGGGTGCGGCCGGTGCAGGTTGACGTTCTTGGAGCGGCGGGTACAGGTTTCACAAGCCGGGGAGGGGGTGTATAGTGAGGGGAACGATCCCGAGACGAACCGGGGAAAAATCGGAGGAGATACGATGAGGAGTCAGCCGCAGATGCTGTCGTTGAAGGCCCCGCTGGCCGGAATCCTGGTGCCGCTGGAGCACGTGCCGGACCCCGTGTTTGCCCGCAAAATCGTTGGTGACGGCGTTTCCATCGATCCGGTCGAGCCGGTGCTGAAAGCGCCCTGCGACGGCACCGTGATCCAGCTCCACTCCTGCGGCCATGCGCTGACGCTGTCCCCCCTACCGGGCCTGGAAATCATGATGCATATCGGGATCGACACCGTGCATCTCAAAGGCGAGGGGTTCAAACCCCTCGTGAAGGCCGGCGAGACGGTGAAGACCGGCCAGCCGCTGATCGAGTTCGATGCCGATCTCGTCGCGCGGCGCGCGGCGAGCCTGCTGACCCAGATCCTCGTCACGACCCCCGATCGCGTGTCGGAGATGAAGCCTGCCACCGGATCCGTGAAAGCCGGGGTCGACGTCGTGCTCGAGCTCCGGCTGGCCGAAGCCGGACCCGCTCCCGCGGCCGGCGCCGCCGTCCCGGAAAAAACCATCACCTCCGAAGCCGTCGTCATCCCGAATGAGACCGGGTTGCATGCCCGTCCGGCGGCCGTGCTGGCCGGTCTCGTGCGCCGGTACAAGTCCGAGATCCGGCTGCACCGGGGAACCGCCTCGGCCAACGCCCGGAGCCTCGTCGCCGTCATGGGCCTCGACGTGCGGCGCGGCGACAAGGTGCATCTCACGGCAAAGGGCCCTGACGCCGAGGCGGCTCTCGCGGCCCTTCTGCCGGCTCTCCGCGACGGCCTGGGGGATGGGGGCGGAATGCCGGCTCCGGCCACCCCGGCGCGCACGACGGAAGGCCCGACCCGCCCGACGCAGGAAGAGGGGCGGCGGCGCCCGGATGGAGCAGCCCAGCCGGACCCGAATCTGCTGACGGGTGTTTCCGCTTCGCCCGGCCTCGCCGTCGGGCGTATCCGCAAACTTCTCCGCACCGACCTGCAGATCCCCGAAACGGCCGAGACACCCGAAGTCGAGCGCCGGAACCTCGCCGAAGCCCTCGAACAGGCGAAACTCCAGACGGGGACACTGCATGACCGGCTCGCCGCCACGGCGGATGCCGGAAAAGCCGCCATCTTCGCGGCCCACCAGGAGCTGATGGATGATCCCGACGTCCTGGATCTGACCGAAAGCGCAATTGCAAAGGGAAAGAGTGCCGCGGCCGCCTGGAATGCCGCGATCACGGTGCAGGCCGACCGGCTCGCCGGAATGAGCAACGAGCTGCTGGCCGCCCGGGCCAACGACCTGCGCGACGTGGGCCGCCGCGTTCTCCGGATCCTGCTCGGGGTCGGCGAGGAGAAACGCGAGTTTCCGCCCGAGACGATCCTGATCGCGGAGGATCTGACCCCGTCCGACACCGCCGCCCTCGACCGCGGCAAAGTGCTCGGCTTTGCGACGGTTGCCGGGGGCGCGACATCCCATGTCGCGATTCTGGCCCGCTCTCTCGGGCTGCCCGCCATCGCCGCGATCGAGCCGCGCGTGCTCGACACGCCGGATGACGTCCCGGCCATCCTCGACGGATCGGCCGGCCACCTGCGGCTGAACCCCGCTTCCGAAGAGATCGGCCGTGTCCGGAACGAGCAGCGGGCTGCCGAGGACCGGCGCCGGCTCGATGTTGCCGCCGCTGCCGAACCGGCCGTGACGCAGGACGGGAGCCGCATTGCGGTTGTCGCGAACGTGGGTGGCCAGGCCGATGCCGCCGAATCCGTGCGGCTGGGCGGCGAAGGCGTCGGGCTGCTGCGCTCCGAGTTTCTGTTCCTCGACCGTGCGACACCACCGACCGAAGAGGAGCAGACAGAGGTGTACGCCGCCATGGCGAAAGCCCTGGGATCGGGCCGCACGCTGACGATACGCACCCTGGATGTCGGGGGCGACAAACCGCTTTCCTATCTGCCGCTGCCGCGCGAGGAGAACCCGTTTCTGGGCGTGCGGGGCATCCGGATCGGTCTCGACCGCCCCGACCTGCTCCGGCCCCAGCTCCGGGCGATCCTGCGGGCTTCGGCTGCCGGTGCGGCCGCCATCCAGGTGATGTTTCCGATGATCACCGGGATCGAGGAGTTCCGCGAGGCCCGCGCCGCCCTCGAAGCGGAGGCGAAGGCTCTCGGGTTGCCGATGATTCCGGCGGGCATCATGATCGAGGTGCCGAGCGCCGCGCTGCTGGCCGATGTGTTTGCCACCGAGGTGGATTTCTTCTCGGTCGGCACGAATGATTTGACCCAGTATACATTGGCGATGGATCGCGGCCATCCGAAGCTCGCCTCGCGCGTCGATGGCCTCCACCCCGCCGTTCTGAAGCTGATCGGGATGACGGTCCAGGCTGCCGCCGCGCGGAACAAGCCGGTGAGCGTCTGCGGCGGCCTGGCGGGCGATTCCCGTGCCGTGCCGGTGCTGATCGGGCTTGGCGTGGACAAGTTGAGCGTCAGCGTGCCGGCGATTCCCGGGATCAAGGCGCTGGCGCGCCGGCTGTCGATGGCCGAGTGCCGGAAGATGGCCGCGAAAGCCCTTTCCCTCGAAACCCCCGCCGCCGTCCGCGAGCTCGTCGCGGCAAGCGTGACCGCCGCCTGACAACGGAGAACACGAGATGAATATCTTCCAGAATATGTTCGCATCGCTCCAGAAAATCGGAAAGGCGCTGATGCTGCCGGTTTCCGTGCTCCCCGTCGCCGGGCTGCTGCTGGGCATCGGCAGCGCGAAGTTCGGCATCATCGGGCCGACGGTGTCGGCGCTGATGGCCAAGGCCGGCGACTCGATCTTCGGCAACCTGGCCCTGATCTTCGCGATCGGCGTCGCGCTGGGCTTCACGAACAACGACGGCGTCGCGGCCCTGGCCGGCACGGTGGGCTTCGTCGTCATGACGGCCACGATGGGCGTGATGGCGGGCGTGTTCGGCGTCGAGACGCGCCAGGTGATGGGCATGGCCAGCATCGAGACGGGCGTGTTCGGGGGCATCCTGATCGGCGGGGTCGCCGGCTGGCTGTTCAACCGGTTCTACAAGGTGCAACTGCCGCCGTATCTGGGCTTCTTCGCCGGGAAGCGGCTGGTGCCGATCCTGACGGCCGGTGCCGCGATCTTCCTGGGCATCCTGCTCAGCTTCATCTGGCCCCCCGTCGGCAAAGCCATCGGGATCTTCTCGAAATGGGCGGCGAGCGGCAACCCGACCCTGGCGTTCTCGCTCTACGGCATCATCGAACGCTCCCTGCTGCCGTTCGGGCTGCACCATGTCTGGAACGTGCCGTTCTTCTTCGAGGTCGGCGAATTCGTCGACCCGACGACGAAAGCCGTGATCCATGGCGAGATCCAGCGCTACGTCGCAGGGGATCCGACGGCCGGGAACATGACCGGCGGGTATCTGTTCAAGATGTGGGGCCTGCCCGCGGCCGCGATCTCCATGTGGTTCTGCGCGCGCAAGGAGCACCAGGCGCGGGTGGGCGGCATCATGATGTCGGCCGCCCTGACCTCGTTCCTCACCGGCATCACCGAACCCATCGAGTTTTCGTTCATCTTCGTCGCGCCGCTTCTGTACGGTATTCACGCGGTCATGGCGGCCGGGGCCTATGCGCTGTGCATCATGCTCGGCATCAAGCACGGCATGACGTTCTCGCACGGGCTGATCGACTTCATCGTGCTGTTTCCGCAGTCGACGAAGGCGCTCTGGCTGCTCGTCATCGGGCCGCTCTGGGCGGCAGGGTATTTCTTCGTGTTCCGCTGGTTCATTCTCACCTTCGATCTCAAAACCCCCGGCCGCGAGGCGGAAGAGGCTGCCGACAGTGCCGTGGCCGGCGGCGCGGCTGTCGAGATCGCGCATGACTTCGCCCGCCAGCTCGTTCTGGCGTTCGGCGGAAAGAGCAACATCCGCATGCTCGACTCGTGCATCACGCGGCTGCGGGTCGAGGTGGAGGACGTGGCGAAAGCGAGCCCCGACCGGCTCAAGGCCCTCGGCGCCGCCGGCGTCGTCACGGCCGGAACGGGGATTCAGGCGATCTTCGGCACCCGCTCGGAGAACCTGATGACCGACATGAAGGAGTATCTGGAAACAGCCGGCGATGACGCCGAACTTCAGCCCGAGGAATTGCCCCGGCAGGCTGCGGTGAGCCATCCGGTCGCGGCGGAGGCGGCGCGCGTCCGTGACCCGCATGCGGCGGAGAAAGCCCGGGCGATGCTCGCCGCGCTCGGCGGGGCTGCCAACGTGAAGCGTCTCGACGTCTGCGCGGCGACGCGGTTGCGCGTGAACCTCGCCGATGCGAAGAAGGCCGCCGACCCCGCCCTCCGCGAAGCCGGCGTCCAGGCCGTCATGAGCTTCCCCGGCGACGTGATGCATCTCGTGGTCGGCCTCAACGCCGATCAATACGCCGCCGAACTCCACGCCCTCCTGGCCTCGGCGAAATGATTCTGAGGCACGGACGGGTCGACCTCGAGGGGCGGTGCCGGATGGTGGAACGCGGCCTGCCGTGATCTGCGGTGGTGCTCACCCCTGTGGCGGACGGAGGGGAAAGGCGTTGAACCAAGCCTCCAGGGGGGCGTTCCGCGGGGCCCCCAGCCGCACCGCGGCCTTGTAGTGCGTTATGGCGGCGTTCACCGCCGCTTTCAGGGCGGCCATCTCTCCCTCGACGGTTGGCGAGGCCGTCCCGGCTTGTGATGCGTCCATCGGCTCGGCCGGTTTCGGTGCTGGTCCCGGGGTAGGGGAACCCGTGCCCGACCCGGACAGCAGATCCTCCTCCTTCCCGTCGTCGATGCCCATCTCGAGCCGGAACTCCCGGCCCTGTTCGATCATTTCGCGATCCTCGGCCGTCTCGTCGACGAGAGCGTAGACCTCCATGGGATGAGGCTGCCCTTTGACCGCCCGTTTTCCGCAGTAGCGGCGGGACAACTGGCCGGCCAGTTTCTCGTTGGTGCTCGCGGTCAGGAGGATCATGCCCGGCCGGGCCAGCGATTCCATCCGGGCCGCCACGTTGACCGCATCGCCGAACACGTCGTCGCCCTTGGTGAAGACGGTGCCGGTGTTGATGCCGATGCGGATGAGGATCTTCTCGGGGCTGGTCCGGTTGAAGGCGATCAGCTCCCGCTGCATTTTCGCCCCGCAGCGGCAGGCGGCGAGAGGGTCATCGAACTTCACCATGAGGGCGTCGCCGATCTTCTTGATCAGTTTCCCCTGGTGCTCGGTCAGGATCGGCAGCAGCATCTTGTCATGCACGGCCAGCAGCGTCATGGTGTCGAGGAGCTCTTTCTGAGCGGCTTTCTTTGAATATCCCGCGATATCCGTGAACATGACCGTCTTCTCAGCCGTGAACTTCTTGAGGATCTGGGCATCGAACTTCTTTCCCCCCGTCCCATCGGAAAATCGCTTCGCGAGCAAGGCTTCGAGATTGGCGTCGGAGAACTTCTCCAGCTCCATTTTCTGCAGGCGCATTTTGCGGAACAGATACTCGGTGTTGGGGATCGCCTTCGCCTTGAACAGCAGTTCCAGCTTGGCCAGCTCCTTGTCGAAATCCCGGTCGAGATACTCCTCCTGGGACCGGATCGCGCTGATCGACTTCTCCCGCAGCAGCCTGTCGAGTTCGAGACCGTCGGAGGGGAACAGATGCGGGATCCGCATGAATTCGTGGGCGGTTTCAACCTCCAGGGAAACATGGGTGGCGGTCTGCATCGGGGTCACTTTGGTGATCTGCTCGTAGGAAAGCGCATGCCAGGCGCCCCGGGACTCCTTGATCTGCTCGCGCAGGAACAGGATCAGCCGGCGGGAGGTCAGGATGATCAGGAGATAGATGGGGCGCTCGAGCAGTTCCCACATGGCTTTCAGTGCCGGCGAGAACTCCCCGTGGTCAGATACGTTGTTGAGGTTGACCAGGGTGGAGGCCACGTGATTATCGAAGGAACGCGCGCCTTCCCGGAACGGCTTCAACGCTTCGATGAAGAACCCGGGGCAGGCCCACTCCACGGTTTCCCCGGCTTCGAGAACCGACTGGATCATGGCGATGGTGTCTTCCCGCAGGGCGTTCAGCACCGGGACGGCTTTGGGAAAGGGGCCGTCCCATTCGGTGGTCAGTTCTGCCTTCTTGGTCTTGGCCACCAGGTTCTTCATCATCTCCTGAGCCGGAATACCGCCCGCATACGCGACCGACTGAGGTCCGCCGCCCTTCAGCTCGGCGAAGGTCGATTCGATCCGCTTCTTCATTTCCTCGGGGGACAGGCCCTTCAGATCGAGAAAGTAGGGCTCCCGGGCAAAAAGGTTGTAGACGAGCCTGGCGGTCATGCGCACCTGCTGATCCGCGTCCAGAAGGGCATGCAGCGAGAGCAGGAAGTCCTCTTTCCTGCGGGACGGGGCTTCCTTGAGATGGATCAGGGTGGTGATGCGTTGGGCCGGGGTGAGGGCGTCGAAGCTGGAAAATTTCATGCTCATGGCGCGCTCCGCGGAGGGGAATTCGGAACACCTGGGATGGAAGGATCCCTTGCCATGGTAACACGGACGCACGGTTGACCTGCAGGGCCTTGCGCGCGTTCCCAGGGCGAATCCCGGTGTCGAAAAGGCGGCAGGCGGCCGCGGAAAATCCGGCAGCCGCCGGGCTTCCCCTTCCGGAAAGCTCGTTCGGAAGCGCGTCGCAGGGGGTGCGAGGCATGGCATGCAAATTGCGATTATTGCCGCAGAAGAACCTTGGATACAGGAGTATGACCATGATTCGCATGTTGCAGATCGCATTGCTGGCCGTGGCACTGATGAGCGGCGCCGTGTTTGCCGCCACCCCCGAGATTGTCGCCGGAAATACGCATGCCCGCGTGCTGCTTGCGGATGGCGGCGTGAACTGGAACGGGCTGCGGTCGGTGTTCGAAGAGGTGATCGGGATCGTCGACGCCGCGAAGATCGAGCAGATCACGGATGCGACGATTCTGACGCCCAAGGTGTTCGACAGCGTGCTGGCGGCGGATGCCGAGATCGCCATGTTCCGCGCCTCGGCTGTGCGCCGGAAGAATACGAAGCTGCTCTGGAACGCCTTCGTCGCGAAGAGCAGCGTCATGCAGGCCCGCCTCACGAACCTCGAGATGCTGATCAAAACCGGTGCCGAACCCCGGGAAAAGGATGCGCTGCTGGCCAGGTATGCGAAGCTGCGCGGTGCGATCGTGACCCTGTGGCTGGCCAATATGCAGTTCGACCCGGATTCCCTCGGCGGCGCGGGATTCCCGCTCCCCGGCGGCGATGCCGACTACGCGATCATGCCCTCGTGGGAAGACACCGACAACCAGAACTACCAGATCTACCAGGATGCCCAGGAAGCCGTGCGCGACCTGATCCGGGAGATCGGCAAGGCCCTTTCCTGAGACCTGCAAACGGCTTCGGGGACGATCCAGGACGTCGTCGCCGGGCCGCCTGAAAAGAGATCCAACCTCATCCCCCTTCAAACCGCCACCCCGCGATGGGTGGCGGTCCCCTTTTCGGGCGGAGTCGCAGCCGCTACCGGCGGAAGCACGCAGGGCGCCGCGCCTCTGCACCGAGGGGCGGGCCTGGGCCACGGGCCTTTCTGCCGAGGCAAGACAAAACGGGGGAATTGGGGTAAACTCACGCGGAATGACCGTGCGGGCGGGACCTGCCGCACCAACCAGTGAACGGAGAGACGGATGGAAGCGACCGCAAACGACAACGAAAAACTGTCCTTGATGGACTCCCTGAGAATTCTGTTCGGGGCCTCGAAGGTGTTCTGGCTCGTGAACCTGGTGAATTTTGCCGACGGGATCGCGTATTTCGGCATTCTCACCCTGCTGACGCGGTTTCTCGGAACCCGGCTCGGCATGCCGGATGCCATGGTCGGCATCAGCGTCTCGGCGTTCACCGGCCTCGTCACGTTGTTCATGTTCGGCGGCGGCTTCATCTCGGACAAGCTCGGGGTGCGCAATGCCCTGACGCTGTCGCTGCTGATGCTGCTCGGCGGCCGCGTCTTCACGGTCATCGCGCCCTTCGGCGGCGAGTCGTATGGCGGCTGGAGCCTCGCCTGGCTCGGCCTCCTGCTCATGGCCTTCGGCTCGGGCGTGCTGCAGCCCGCACTGTATGCAGGAACGAAGGAATACACCGACCCGCGCACGGCGACGATCGGGTATAGTCTGCTCTATGCCATCATGAACCTCGGCATCATGGCCGAGGGGTTCATCTCGCCCTTCGTCCGCACCGACGATCATTTCATCGGCGGCATCAACGGCCTGGGCTGGGGCATCGACGGCGTGTTCTGGGTGTGCGTGGCGATCACCGGCCTGGTCACGATCGCGCATCTCTTCCTGTTCACCCGGACGGTCGACGAGAAGTGCCGCTGGAAGGACCCGAACGCGCCGGCCGAGCCGCCGAAGCCGGCTGCCGACGAGGCGCCGAAGACCTGGAAGGACAAGCTGATGGAGCTGCCCTTCCTCGACGCGCGGTTCATGTTCTTCATCTTCATCCTGCTGCCCGTGCGGACCCTGTTCGCGCACCAGTTCCTCACGATGCCCGACTACGTGTTCCGCTGTTTCCCGGCCGAGGTCGGAGCCAAGTTCGAATGGATCAACGCTCTCAACCCGTTGATCATCGTCATCTTCGTGCCGCTCGTGGCCGCTCTCACCCGCGACGTCAAAGTCATCACGATGATGATCATCGGCTCCGCCGTTTCGGCGCTCACGACGTTCATTCTCGTGCCCGGGCCCGATCTGAACATGCTGATTCTCTACGTGCTGCTCTTCTCGTTCGGCGAGGCGCTGTGGTCGTCACGGTTCCTGGAATACGTGGCGGATCTCGCCCCGGAAGGGAAGGTCGGCGCCTACATGGGGTTGGCCGGTATCCCCTGGTTCCTGGCCAAGTTCACCACCGGCCTTTACTCCGGCTTCATGCTGAGCCGGTTCGTGCCCGCGCCCCCCGATATGAACGGCATCTACGCCTTCTTTGGCATGCCCCAGTCGCTCGGCAGCTTTTTCCTCGGCTGGGCCGAAACGCCGCTGAACGAGTGGATGAAACTGCTCGTGCACCATGACTCGAGCACGCTGTGGCTGATCTACGGGTTCATCGCCTGCATCTCCCCGGTCGGGCTGATCCTCTCGCAGCGCTGGATCGAAGCCGGCGCCCGCCACGGAGGCAAGAAGGCCGAAGCGGCCTGAGCCGACGTTCCAAAAAACGAGGCGCGAAGGGAAGTTGCCCTTCGCGCCTTTTTTATGACGCGGAATATATTATTTCTGCGCTGCCGGCTTCCCGCCGTTCGGGGGGGCGGATGGCTTTGCGAGAAGGAAATAGAAGGCGACGCCCTTCTCATACCCGTCGGTAAAGTTTCCGAAAGCCCCGTGGGTGCCGTTGGGATCCGTCGGGTCGAACGAGACGCCTTCGAGGCTCACGGTCACCCCCCCGTAGGAAAAGCCTGGATTGGGGCCGATCCGCGTGAGCTGGTCCTCGAGACTTGCCGCGAAGGCGGCGGCCATCTTCATGACGGTCGCATACTCCTCGCCCGTCAGCGAGAAGGCAACGGTCGAGCCGAGCGCCACGTCGACCCCGATCAGGAATCCGACGGTCCAGGAGTTCGCGTTCTGGGCATGCTCCAGGATGGCATCCTCGGCCGCTCCGTGCGAGCCGTCGTCGAGGACCGAGGTCATCGCGAACGTTTCGGGATCGATCTCGAACCAGCTCCACCGCGGGGTCGCCCCCTCCATCTTCGGGGTTTTCGGGAACAGCAGGACGCCGCGCGAGGCGCGCACGAGCCGCACCACGCGTTCGGCGGCCCCGTTCGCCTCCAGCAGCTCGGCCAATGCCTCGGCCTTGCCGGGCGGGATGAGATTCACGCCCGGTTGCGATCCCCACCGGGAGACGAGCCCTTCGCCGCCACAGATCCGCTCCTCGAGCGCCGCATCGAAGATGCCGGTGCCGAACTGAAACGCGGCCACGGCTTTGGGATCTCCCGCGGCCTGGGCTCGCGCCTGACGCAGGTCGATGGCCGTCTCGAGCCCGCGAGGGGTGGAGAACGCTGACAGGATCAGGATGCGCGGGGTGTCGGGCCGGGCGATGCGCACGCCCGCTTTTGCCGCAAGCTCCCGCTCGTGTTGGGTCTGGATTGCGACAAGCTTCGCCAGCCGGCCGTGCAACAGCTCGCGTGTCCGGGTCCAGGCCGTGGAAGAGGCCGGGGTGGAGGCTGCTTTCCAGGCTGCTTCAAGGGACGAGGCGGCGTGAGCGGGCAGGTCGGGGGCCATCACGCCGAGGGCGAGAACCGTGTTCGCCGCTTCCCGGCCGTTTTCGAACGTGATCTCGAGGGGCGGCAGCGACATGTCGTCGCCCTGCTGGATCGTGATCTCACAGCCCGTGACGCGGGTTTCCCGGGTGTCGACCGCCTGGTCGTCGGTGCCCGAGAGCATGGTGCCGTCGGGAAGCCAGAGCGCGGCCTTCAGGCTGCCGTCACCGCGTTTGGGGAAGGCCAGCTCGGCGATGTCGGCGGACAGCTTTCGGGCCGGGATCTCGAGATCGAGCAGCGTCACTTCCTGCCGCTCGTCGCCGCTTCCGCCACCGAGTGCATCGGCCATGCCGCCCATCTGCGCGGCCTGGTTGCCGCCGCCCGGCTGCGTGAAGGCGCGCACCGTGAGCTTGACGAGCGTGTCGGTGAAGCTGCCGGAAGGCTCGAATCCGGCCGGGTCGAGAAACCGCGGATCGCCCCCGCCGAAGGGGAAGGCGACCAGCCGCTTGCCGAGCCGCACGACGGGCAGCCGCTCGAGCCGCCCGCCGAAGCCGGTCGACGAGGCGAGCCCGGCTCTGCCGGCATCCGTGAGCGGAACCGAGCCGGCGGTGGCAGGGAGGCTTCGGGCTTTGGCCCAGTCACACACCATCGCGCACAGATCCGCCGGCGTGCCCCAACCTTGCGTCAGCACGGCCTCGGGGCCGAACAGCGCCCCGGCCGCCGGTGCGGCGGACGGCACGCAGACGAGCCTGCCGAGCTCCCCGAGAACCTTCTCCTCGTCGAGCCCGAGAAGGGCTTTCCAGCGTTCCGCACCGGCAGACGTCAGCGGTGTGTGGAACGCGCCGGCCGCCGGCAGCGCCGAACGATCGCCTTCGGATGCGGCCGTGGGGGCCGGAATGGCGCCGGAAGCGGATTTCGGGCCGACGATGGCGCCTTTTCCCTGGCCGGGCTTGGTCCAGCCGGTCTTCGTTCGCATCTCCTGGAGTTCGATTGCCTTCCGCCGGATGCGTTCGTCGAGCTCCGGTGCTCCGTCCACGGATTCGCTGTCGACCTGCCGGGTCGCGAAAAGCCAGGAAAGCTCCTTCGGAAGCGGTGTGAGCGTGACCGGGAGGTCGAGACCGAACGGCGCCGAAACCAGCCGTGCCTGTTCCGAACCCGAACCCAGCGCGATCAGCCCCCGCCGTTCCTGGCCGTCGGGAACGACCACGGTGGGGCCGAACCCGAACAGATGAGTTTCGGCCAGGTCTTCCGCGGCAGGCACCGCCCCGTTGCTGGTTCGGACGGCCAGCCCGTGCTCGAGCGAGGTGCCGGCGCCGTCCTTCACATCCGAGAACGTCACATCTGCAACGACGCCGTCATCGGTTTTCCAGAACCCGTTGACGCGGATCGCCACTCCGTCGCCGGTTCCGGTGCCGAGCGGTTTCTGCGCGGCCGGCACGGCCTTGTCGCCGAGATCGAGGTCGAAGGCGGCATCCCCGGCCCGGGCGACGAGCGTTCCGCGCGTGGCGGTGGCCAGCGGCCGGGGAACGGCGAAGGCGAGCCGGACGCGGCTCGTTCCGCCGGGGGCCAGGAACAGCGATGCCTGCCAGCCGCCCGGAATCCGCATCGTGAGCGGCGAAACGGGTATGGCTACGGGGCCGGCCGGGGTGTGACCGAGCCAGGTGAACGTGGAGAACGGATCGAGCCGGAACAGGGCCGGAACCCGTGACGTGAGCTCGACGGTCAGCACCCGCAGGACCTGCGGTGGTTCGGCCGTTTCGAGCTGCGGCTCGGCCCGATCCTCGAACGCGACCACGCGCATCTCGACCCCTTCGTGCAGGAGGCCCGTCCCGCTGCCGGGAATCGGGGTGGCCGTCGCGACGGTTGCCGTGGGACGGGCTTCTCCCGCCAGCGGCAGGGTGAGGTGGCCGTTGATGTCATCGAAGAACCGCAGCGCCGCCGCATCCATGCTTTCGGCCGGCACGCGGAACACGACGTGGCCCGAGACGGGCTCGCGGGGCCGAAGGGCGACCTCTTCGCGATCCGGCGTGAGCAGCGGCTCGTTCGCGAGCCAGGAAAAATCCGTGATCTGCGCATCCGAGCCGCCGTTCCACGAGAGGAAGAGATGCTGCCGGAGGTTGTCGATCACGAAGGTCGGGGTTCCGCGCGTCGTTCTGCCCGCCTTTGGGCCGCCTACGATCCCGGCCGGGTGGGCATCCGAGCCTTCGAGAACGATCACGTCCTGCTCGGGAAGGATGTTTTCGAGCTTCAGCCCGACCGCGACGAGCCGCTCCTGATCGGGGCAGGGGATGCCCCTGATCGAGCGCAGGAACAGCAGCTCCGTGGCGGTGAGCTTCATTGCCGCGTTCGAAGCGGTTGTGTCGAGGCCGATCCGTCGCTCCACCTGCCAGCCGTCCGCAGGCGTCGAAGAGGCTGGGGGGATACCGGAAACCGCTGCCGGAGCCGTGCCCGCACCCGCCCCGGCCGTCACCGGAACGCCGGACTCGCCTTCGATCCGGTATCTGACGCCACTGACGCTTGCCGAGGCCGTCTGCGGAGACGGCGGCAGCCGGAACAGGTCGGCATCGCCCATCTGCGTCATCGCGCCGTCGGGCCCTTTCTTCGTCATCACGAGCCGCACCTCGAGCCGCGGATCACCCTCAGCGGTGGCGGCAATCCTTCTGCCGAGCCGTTCGGCGGCGTCCCGCATGGCCGTCGGATCCTCCGAGACCGCAGCGAATCCGCGCGTGAAGCTGGCCGCCTCGTCGAAGCAGCCGCGCTGGTCGTTCCGGACCATGCCCACGAAGGTGCAGTCGATGCCGGCATCCCGGAACTTGCCGAGAATGGCTTGGGCATCCTCGTCTCCCGTCACCGACGGCATGTCGGCATCCGTCACCAGCAGCAGATACCGCCGGCTGGAAGGGACGGCCTTCAGACTCCGGAACGCCGCATCCAGTGCGCCGAGTGTCTCGGTGCCCCCGTAAGCCTTCATGTCGCTGATGCCGCGCAGCAGCGCTTCGCGGTTGTCCGTCCAGACCTGATTAATATCGGTGTACATACTATATGACATCGCCTGCGCGACGGCGCCGGCCGGCAGGCTGCGCACGAAGTTCCGCAGGATCTCCTTGGCTTCCTCCATGCGATACCCCGTGTCTCCTTCGGGACTGGGGGGCATGTTCATCGAGCCGCTGACGTCCTGCACGATGCAAACGACGGGAACATCGCTGGGCGCCGTGATGGCTGGCCGCCGGTAT
>JAKQOH010000055.1 GCA_029565415.1 Candidatus Rifleibacteriota bacterium
CCACCGAGGCCTCGAGGCTCAGCAGGGCGGGAATCGAGTCGCCGGCCGGGGACGCGTTGCCGACGTTTCCGCCGATCGTGGCGGCGTGGCGGATCTGGAGGGCCCCCACCTGGCCGACGGCCGAAACGAGGGCGGGGAATCGCGCCGCCACGAGCGGGTCGGTGCGGATCTGTTCCATCGTGCAGCCGCTGCCGATGCGGAGTTTTCCATCCGCGAGCGCGATCGCCGAGAGGCGGAGGCCGCCGACATCGACCAGATCCGTGACCACGGGCAGCACCCCGTTGCGGAGCTTCACGACCAGATCCGTGCCGCCGGCCAGGATCGCCGCGTTCGGAAGCGAGGCAAGGAGCGCGCAGGCGGACGGAACATCGGCGGGCCGGTGAAATATAATATTATTCAAAATACTATTCACGGCCGGCCCCCCTTGGCTCCGTTGCCGGCGGCGCTGCCCGCTTGGCGGACGGCGGCGACGATCTTGCGATACCCGGTGCAGCGGCAGATGTTGCCCGAGAGGGCTTCCTTGATCTGGTGCTCGGTCGGCTGGGGAACCCGCTTCAGGAGGGAATACGACGAGATCACCATCCCGGGGATGCAGAAGCCGCACTGGACGGCGCCGGCATCGACATAGGACTGCTGGACGATGGTCATCAGCGGATCCTTCTCGAGGCCCTCGAGGGTCTCGACGCGGTCCTCGGGCCGGAGCGAGGCGGCCAGCCGCAGGCAGCTGTTGACGGGCTCTCCGTTCATCAGGACGGTGCAGGCGCCGCACTCGCCTTTCCCGCAGCCTTCCTTGGCCGCGGTGAGCAGGAAGGTTCTGCGCAGCAGCTCCAGCAGCGTCATCGTCGGCGCGACGTCGGTCTCGACGGGGTTGCCGTTGAGCTGGAACCGGATTTTCACGAGGGCGGAGTCGCTCATTTCTCTTCTCCTGAATGGATTGAGCCGTAGGCCACGACCGGCCGGCCGCTTTTGACGGCCTCGGCCAGCGCTTCTTCGGCCATTTCCCGGAGGCCGTCGCCGTGGGTGGCGTCGGACGGGTAGCTCGCCGTTCCGATGGCGAGGCGGGGGTTCAGACGGCGCAGATCGCCGACGCGGGTGGCGAAGGCCTGTCGGACACGCTCGGTGACGCGCGCCGCGACATCGCTGCCGGTCTCGGTGAGGATGGCGGCAAATTTTCCGGGGCGACTGGAGACGAACGCCTGGTCGAGCCGCCGCAGGGAGTCGCGCAGGGCGGCGGCGACCGCCTGACGGAGCGCTTCGCGCTGGCCGGCGGGCAGATCGTCGCAGGGGGTGAGGTCGACCAGCATGAGGGTGAGGTTCTGGTGATACCGCTCGGATCGTTCGACCTCGATCTCGAAGGCCTCCTTGAACCATTCGAACCGCTGGAGGCCGGTCTGGTGATCGTGAGCGCGGCCTTCGGTGGCCCGGATCGAGCTCTGCCAGCGGGCAAGCGCCCCTTCGAGGAACATGCCGGCCGTCTCGGCATCGAGCCGCTTCGAGAACCGGGGACCGGAGGGTTTCGGCATCGATACCAGGAGGGCAGACGGTTTTCCATCCATCATCAGGGGCACGAGTTCGATGGTCAGAACCGTGACGGCAGAAGCGTGCCGGGCATGCCGGGGCGCCGTTTCCCACCGGAAGATCACCTCGTCGCCGAGGCCGGCCGGGTGGCGCAGCACCAGCTCCCCGTTCTGGACGACGAACCGCGCTGCCGTCAGCTGCGCCGGAAGCGCGCCACACGTGGCGAGCTGGGCGAACGCCCCACTCTCGTCGAGCGTGTAGAGGGCCATTGCGGCTTGATCCGTGGAGCCAAGCAGGGTCCCGAGGGCGTCCGCGGGAAGCTGCGACTCGTCGGAGCCCGAAATCCGCGTGTTCAGCATCCGGCGGAGCCTGGAAACGCGTTCCAGATGAGCCGACCGCGATGCCCGGCCGGCTGGGGCGCACCCGCCCGTTCCGCCGCTTCCACAGAGGGATTCGCGGAAGATGAGCAGGGTATTGATGACGACGAGGATGAGCAGCAGGCTCGGCAGGCGGATCACGGTATCGAACGGCGCCTGTCCGCGCCAGATGCCGATCAGCAGGATGCCGATCAGGACGAGATTGACCGGCAGGGCAAGACCCGGATTCGACGGCGTGCGCTTCACGACTCTCCCTTTCCGCGGGTTTCCGCCGTCTTGACGGGCCCGCGAGGCTTGGCGTATGCTCTGCACCGGGTATTATACACACCCATCCGGACCGGTGCAAACATGGCAACGATCTCTGAACCGGTGAAAACCGGCGAAGGGCGGCCGGTACTCACGCTGTTTTCGGCGCTCGAGACATCGCCCGAGGGGCCCTTCACCGGTTTGTCCGGCATGCTGGCCCCGATGCTTCTCGCCTGGCTGGCGCATCAGCCGCGGGTGACCCTCGTGCTCACCGCCTCGGCCGAGCGCGCCTCCCGCCTCATCGAGGAGACGCGCACCTGGCTCGGACCGCGCTCGAAGCGGGTCGCGCTGTTCCTGCCCGACCGTGCCTCGGTCTACGACCAGACGGCCGCCGACGCCGAGGTAGCCCGTCAGCGGCTGGCCGCCTTCGCGATGGAAGCGGCGGGCGGCGGCGTGGTGATCGCCCCGGTCTGCGCGGCCGCCGAGCGGTTCATGAGCCCCCGCGCCTGGCGGGACGCGATGATCCGGCTCGCTCCGGGCGACGTCGTGCGGCCAGGCGAGCTGGCGACGCGGCTGACGGCGCTCGGCTACGAGCGGTCGAATCTGGCCGAGGAGCCGGGCCAGTTCGCGGTGCGCGGCGGCCTCGTCGACGTCTTCTCACCCCACGCGGAGCTGCCGGTGCGGCTCGACTTTTTCGGCGACGAACTCGAGACGGTAAAGAGCTTCTCGCCCGAGACCCAACGCACGCTCGAAAAGCTCGACCACGCGGTACTGGCCCCGGCTCTCGAACACCCGCTCGACGAGGACGCGCGCCGGTCGGCGGTGCATGCGGTCGAAGCCGCGATCGCCGGCATGGACGCCACCCGGGCCGAGCTGCTGCAACGGCGGCTCGAGCGGTTCAACGGCCGCCCCGACAGCCGCGACATCCGGGAACTGATGCCGTTCTTCGCCCCCGGCCGCGCCTACCTGTGGGACGCCTGGCCCGCCGCGCGCATCCTGCTCGAAGACCCCGACCAGGTGCGGGACGAGCTCGACACCTTCCTTTCGGACCAGCACCTCCGGTTCGCCGCGGCACGCGAGCTGACCCCCCTGCTGCCGCCCGATGCCTACTACCACCCGGCCGAAACCGCTCTCGCAGCCCTCGGCGGCCGGAACGCGGCGGCGTTCAGCCGGTTCCGCCACCCCGACCCCGCCGGCCTCGCCTTCGATGTCGAGGTGCTGCCCCCCGCCGCCGACCCGACCCGCGAGTCGCTGCTGAAAGAGGTTCAGCGGCTCGTGCGAGAGAACTGGGCCGTGGCGATCGTCATCGCCGATTCGGAGCGGTATCACAACCTGCGCGGCCTGCTGGGCGAGCGCGGCGTGCCGCTCATCAACCCGCGCTTCCCCTGGCAGCTTGCCTGGGGCAAGGTCGTCCTGCTCGAAGGCGCCGGGCGGCGCGGTTTCCTGGCCCGCTCCACTCGTGTCGTCGTCATGGGCGAGGACGACATCTACCCGACCCACGCGAAGCCGTCGGTCAAACGCCACGCGACGGCCGACAAGGCCCAGGCGTTCATCTCCCAGCTCGTGCCGGGCGATCTGGTCGTCCACGCCGAGCACGGCATCGCCGAGTATCGCGGCACCCAGACGATGACGGCGGCCGGCACCACGCGCGAATACCTGCTGCTCCAGTATGCCGGCTCGGACCGGCTGTACGTGCCGACCGACCAGGTCCACAAGGTGCAGAAATACATCGGCATGGAGGGGGCGCGCCCGTCTGTCCACAGCCTGAACTCGAAGGTGTGGGAGGGGCAGAAGCGCCGCGTCCAGAAAAACGTCGAGCTGATCGCGAAGGAACTGCTCGAGCTGTATGCGAAACGCCATTCCGGGCCGGGCTTCGCGTTCCCGTCCGACGGCGATCTGCAGCAGCAGATGGAGGAGCGGTTCCCGCACACCGAAACCCCCGACCAGGCGAAGGCGATCGTCGCGGTGAAAGCAGACATGGAGACGGACACGCCGATGGACCGCCTCATCTGCGGCGACGTCGGGTACGGCAAGACCGAGGTCGCGATGCGGGCCGCGTTCAAGGCCGTCTGCGCCGGGAAGCAGGTCGCGGTGCTCGCCCCCACCACCCTGCTCGCGTTCCAGCACCACCAGACGTTCATGAACCGGTTCGAGGGGTTCCCGGTCTCGGTCGACCTCGTCTGCCGCCTCCGCAAGCCCGCGGACCAGAAGGAGACGCTGAAGAAAGCGACGGCCGGCCGGCTCGACGTGCTGATCGGCACGCACCGCATCCTCTCGTCGGACGTGCGGTTCAAGGATCTGGGCCTGCTGATCGTCGACGAGGAGCAGCGGTTCGGGGTCAAGCACAAGGAAAAGCTCAAGCAGTACAAGTCGAACATCGACGTGTTGACCCTCGCCGCGACGCCGATTCCGCGCACGCTCCAGATGGCCCTGTCGGGCATCCGGCAGATCAGCGTCATCGACACCCCGCCCGAGCAGCGGCGGCCGGTCCAGACGTATGTCGCCCCGTTCGACCCGGGCTGGGCGAAGCGCGCCATCATCGAGGAGCTGAAGCGGGGCGGCCAGGTATTCTACGTCTACAACCGGGTCGAGACGATCGACCGGAAAGCCGCGTTCCTGCGCGATCTCGTCCCCGAAGCACGGGTCGCCGTCGCGCACGGCCAGATGGCCGAGGACGAGGTCGAACGGACGATGCTCGCCTTCATCCGGGGCGAGTTCGACGTGCTGCTCGCCTCGACGATCGTCGAGTCGGGCCTCGACATCCCGAACGCGAACACGCTGATCGTCGACGAGGCCGAGCGGCTGGGCCTGTCCCAGATGTACCAGCTCCGGGGCCGGGTCGGCCGGTCGAGCCGCCAGGCCTTCGCCTTCTTCTTCTACTCGAAGGGGAAGCGGCTGACCCAGGAGGCATCGGAGCGGCTGGCCACGATCGAGGAGCACACGGCGCTCGGCTCGGGGTTCCGGATCGCGATGCGGGATTTGCAGATCCGGGGCGCTGGCAACGTGCTCGGTGAGGAGCAGAGCGGCCACATCGCCGCCGTCGGCTTCGCGCTGTATATCGAGCTGCTCGAGGAAGCCGTCCAGCGGCTGCGGGGCGGCACGACGGTCCGGCCGCCGGAGGTCTCGATCGAGATCCCCGTCTCGGCGCTATTCCCATCGATATATATTCCAGACGAGGAAACGCGCATCGAGATGTATGCGCGGCTTGCACGCTGCGTCGACCTGTCGGTGCTCGATCTGCTGCGCGAGGAGGTCACGGACCGGTTCGGCACGCTGCCCGTCGAGGGCGAGCGGCTGTTCGCCGTGACCCGGCTGCGCCTCCTGGCCGGCATCGCGGGGGTGCGCAAGGTGTCGCGCGTGTTGAACCGGCTGCGGTTCGAGTTCGATGCCGGGAAGCGACCCGACATGCAGGTGCTGTTGAACGCGCGCGGGGCCTTCTTCCGGCGGCTCGCCCTCAACCCGGCAGATCCCCAGGCCGTGCTTCTCCAGCTCACGGGCGAGGAGAGCGAAGAGCAGATGGAGCTGGCCGAGGAGTTCCTTCGCGCCCTCGGAGCCGCCAGAAACGAAGAGTCCGTCGGCGAGCCGGGCGAGAGAGCGGCCGCCACATCGAATATCATTCCATACAATACCAATGACGATTTCAGCGGAATAACCGTCCTGGAAAAGCGTATCGAGTTCCCCGTGGCGAAGACCGTCCGGTCGGGCCGGGCGGGGAAACTCCGCGGGGACAAACGTCCGAAATTCTGAATGAGAGGCGAGATCATGGAAACGACCGAAACGACGATGCCGGCGGCGCTGCCGAAAAAGTGCCGCGACGTGTTCGCACGCCTGGCCGTGCCGCTTCCGGCGGATGGGCTGGACGGGCTGAGGGAGGAGATGCGCCTGCATCTGCTGACGGCCCAGCGCCACCTGGGGCCGGTTCCGCTCAACCTTCCGCTCATCGAACGGATGACGGCGGCGCTGGAAGCCGCGCTGAATGCCTACGAAACGCTTCCCGAGGCGCACCGGGGGCTGGTCGTCGGCGCGGTGCGGTATTTCATCGAGAACGCTGATGCCGCGAACGATCTCGAGGATCCGCTGGGCTTCGACGACGATCTCGCGGTGATCAACGCGGTCCTGCTCGAGATCGGCCTGTCGCAGCTGGTCGTCGCGCGCTGAGCGGTCGCTCAGACCGTCCGGTGCTGGGTGGTGTGACGGGGTTTGGGCGCGTGTGACCGTCCGCCGGTCTCGGCCCACCAGCAGATGAACGAGAAGCCGTACAGGATGATGAACCCGGCCCAGAAGGGGAAAAAGGTATCCCAGAACACCTGATCGAAGGTCAGGCGCTGGACGAAGAAGATCTCGATGACGGCGAGCTGGATCACCCGCATGCGCACGTTGTCGCGCAGATGCTGCGGGTAATGATGGAGCGGCACCGAGCCCGTGTCGGTCTCGACCAGCAGCGAGGCGGCGACGAACACGATCAGCGTGTTCACGCCCGTCTGGACCAGCAGCATCACCGAGTCGGCCTGGCCGCTTCCCGAGAAGGAGATCAGGCCCGGAATGATCTTCTGGTGGAAGGCCATCCAGATGATGAACACCTGGATCGGAAACACGATGTACCAGAGAAGCGAATCGAGGATGTCGAAGATCAGCCAGCCGTTGGGTTTGGGCGAGCCGAGAACGAAGGCATTGAACATGCCGCGGCGCGGATCCATCACATCCGCCACGACGTCCTTCACCTTCATGATGATGCTGGAGCGGATCGGCTTGGGCGTGGAGGCTGCGGCCTTCTGACCTTCGCCGGCCGGCGCGCTGATCTCGACCGCCGGCATGACGGTCGTGGAGCGGACTTCGCCGTCGGGTGCCGGCGTGGCGCCGGGCTGTTCGGGGGATTTCAGCTCGAGGCCGGCGAAATGCTCGAGAAACCTGCGTTTGCCGGCACGCACCGCAAGCTCGAGGAAGTTGTTGCCCCGCTTGTCCTCTTCCTTGGGGTTCGCGCCAAAGCCGAGGCACAGCTCGGCCACCTCGATGTCGCCGTCCCGCGCGGCCATGTGGAGGGGGGTCTCGCCGGCCAGGCTGCGGGCGTTCACATCCGCCTTTCCTTCGAGGAGCAGCTTCATCACGGCCTGATTGCCGTCCCGCGCCGCGAGGTGCAACGGCGTCTCGCCGCTGTCATTCCGGGCCTCACGGTTCGCCCCGGCGTCGAGGAGCAGCTTCACGATCTCGACGAACCCGTTGCGGACGGCCAGGTGCAGGGCCGTCTCATGTTTTTTGGAAATCCCCTCGATGTTCGCCTTCACATCGATGAATCGGGCGACGATCTCGGCATGGCCGTGGGCACACGCCTCGTGGATCGGCGTCCAGCCGAACTCGTCGGGCAGATCGGGCTGGGCACCGAGCCTCATCAGCTCGTCCACGATCTCGAGGGAGCCGACGCCGGCCGCGAAGTGCAGCAGCGTCTCGTCCTGGTAATTACGAAGCAGCGCGGATTCAGGCTCCTGGGACAGGAACAGGCGCACCGCCTCGACGTCACACCGCTCGATCGCCTGGGTCAGTTTCGTCCACATACGGTTCTCCCGGTCGCTCCCCGCGCGCCACGCAGCAGCCGACGGACCAGTCGGCCCCGTCACACGGCGCTTCGAGGGGCAAAAGACTCTTCTCACGGTTCCGGGCTGTCGGCTCCGGAATCCTCTCTCTCCATCCAGTATACCCGAAGCTGAAAACCGTGGCAAACCACATCGGGGAAATCTCAGAGCGGGGCGGCGGAAACCGTTTCCCCATGTGATGCGTCAGTTCCGATCGGCATCGCCGGTGTTTCGCGGCGGAGGGGCAACCGGACCGTGAAGGTGCTCCCCTCCCCCCAGCGGCTGTCTGCCTCGATGGTGCCGCCCATCAGCCCGATCAGTTTCCGGCAGATGGAAAGCCCCAGCCCCGTTCCCTCGTGTTTGCGCGTCAGCCCGTTGTCGAGCTGGTGGAACGGCTTGAACAGGTTCGACATCTCTTCCGGCCGAATGCCCATGCCGGTATCCATGACCTCGAGAAGGCACTCATCCCCGTTCGTCCGGCAGGAGAGCTCGATCAGTCCGTGATCGGTGAACTTCACGGCATTGCTGAGCAGGTTCAGCAGGATCTGTTCGAGCCGCTGCTGATCGGTGGTGATGCTGGCGATCTCGTCGGCGATCTTCACCCGGAGATCGAGCCCTTTCGCTTTGGCAGTCGGGGAAATCAGCTCTGCGACGCGGTTCAGGGATGGCCGGAGGTCGAACGGGCGCATCTGGAGTTTCAACTGCCCCGCCTCGATCTTCGAGATGTCGAGAATGTCGTTGATGAGCGAAAGCAGATGGCGCGAGCTGGACTGAACCATGCCGAGCTGTTTGTGCTGTTCCTCGTTCAACGGCCCGGTCAGGCCCTGGAGGAGAATGCCGGTGAACCCGATGATCGAGTTGAGAGGGGTTCGCAGCTCATGGGACATGGTCGCAAGGAATGCCGATTTGATGCGATCCGCGCTTTCCGCCTGCTCTTTTGCCCGGGCCAGTTCGGCAGTGCGGTGGGAAACCCGCTCCTCGAGCTCGGTATTCAGGCGCCGCAGCTCCTCCTCGGCCTGGTTTCGGGCGCGGATCTCGGTCTGCAGGCGATTCCATTCGCTCCGGAGCACGGAGAACAACAGGATGGCGGTGACCCCGACATAGGCCCAGCCCTTGTAGGTCTGGAGGAAGGTGAGCCGGACGGGATCACCCGTCATCATCGTGACGACGCGGTCGGAAAGCAGAATCCACACGCATCCGATCACGGCATAGATCACGGCAGCCCAGACCGGAAAATCGAAACGGAACCGCCCGGAAATCCTCATTTCGCTGTTTGCTCGTTTCTATAGCTTTGCCCATGATACGACATTGCCCTCACGCGTTCAACCGCCCCCTGCAATCTCGCCATCAGGTCTCGTGACATTGCGAACAACGAGGGGCTATAGTGGTGTGGAACAATTTGGATCACCCCCGAAACCACGAAGCCGATCAGAGGGCTCGGGATGATTTCCGGGGAACGAGAGGAGAACACGCATGTCGGAGATCCGGCACAATCTGTTGACGGGAGAATGGGCGGTTATCGCGCCCGAACGGGCAAAGCGCCCCGGGGATCTGTCGAAAGGGAACGCCCGGCCCGAGATTCCGGCCTACCAGGAGTCGTGCCCTTTTTGCCGCGGAAACGAGCACCTGACAGCGGAGGAACGGTTCCGGCTCACGGCGGATGACGGAAGCTGGCTGATCCGGTCGGTGCCGAACAAGTTTTCGGTGCTTTCCCCCGTCGGCGAGGTTTCCCCCCGCAGTGATCCTCTGGGCGACGTGGTGAGCGGCGTCGGCCTGCACGAGGTGATCATCGAGACCCCCCTGCACAACCGCCCTCTGGCCCTGTTTCTCCCGGCCCATGCGGAAAAGCTCATCTGGACGTATCGGGAACGGTTCCGGGCCTTCTATGCCGACCCGCGCATCCGTCACGTCATCCTGTTCAAGAACCACGGGGAAGAGTCCGGCGCCTCGCTCCAGCACCCCCACTCCCAGGTCGTCGGCCTGCCGATCGTTCCCGGCCAGGTCCTGGAACGGGCCGATGCGGCGCTGCACTACCAGCTCGAGAACGGCGACTGCCTCGTCTGCCGGATGATCGCCGAGGAGCGGCGCACCGGCGCGCGGCTGGTCGCGGAAAACGACACGTTCATCGCCTTCATTCCATTCGCAGCACTATCGCCGTTCCATGTCTGGATCTTCCCGAAACTCCACGCCGCCTGTTTCGCGACGCTCGAGGACGGTCAGGTCAAGCACCTCACACGTCTGCTCCAGGCAGTTCTCGGAAAGATCTATGTCGCGCTGGACAATCCCGCGTTCAATTTCGTCGTCCGGTCGCTGGCCGTCAAGGACGCGAAAGCCGGATATTTTCACTGGTATATATCGATCATCCCCCGCGTCGGAAAGGCCGCAGGCTTCGAACTCGGCACCGGCATGTACGTCAACTCCAGCCATCCAGAGGCGAGTGCCGCCCTGCTGCGCGAGGCCGTTCCTCCCCTGCCGCTCGACCCGGCCTGAACTCCTGCCCTCCGGTCAGCGGCTCATGAGGCGCAGGAGGCGGGCAAGGGCGTCGAGGGCCGCGGGGATACGGTTCTCGTCGGTTTCGAGGGGGCTGGAGATCTGGCGGATGTCCTCGATGATCTCGAGCATCTCCTTCGCCTTCGCCGGATCGGTTCCGGAGTATTCCTGGTAGGCCTCGATCGGCGTCACGACGCGCCCGTCCTTCAGCCGCACGCACCGCACCTTCTCGAGAAAGCCTTTGGGATCGAGCACGAGGAAATACGAGATGGCGCGGGCCGGATCCTCGATGTAATCCGTGCCTTCGAGCACCGGCGCATAGGATTTCAGGGTATCCCGGGCGATCTCGTTGATCGTCCGGCCGTCGTTCACGAGCCGCATGCGGCCCAGCAGCTCGAGCATCTGGCGGTTGCGTTCGCGGGTCACGGCCGGGTCGCTCTTCCGGCGGCTGCGGAAGTAGTCGCGCGCCTGCAGGAGCCGCTCGATGACGGGTTCGGTGAGCTTCGGATCGCGCAGGTTCCGCAGGGCATCGCGGGCCGAGCGCTTCGTCTCGTCGAGCCAGCGCAGGAAATCCTCGGATGTCTCGCGCTGCATGCAGTGGAAGCACCGGTCACGGTTCAGCAGGGTCGGCGCCCCGCAGTCCCGGCACCGGCCGTTCCTGACGCTGTCGCCCAGATCGGTCCAGGTGCGGCTCGCCCAGTCCTGGATCGATTCGGCCCCCGAGGAGATGCCCTCCTGGACCGGAAGCGCCCAGGAGGCGATCTTTTCCCCCCAGATCGAAACGGTCGAGGTCGCCCCGGGCTTCGGCCCCCAGCCATCGGTCAGCGAGGCGATTCCCCAGCCGCCATACCACGCGGTCTCCGATGCCGTTTCCGAGGCGCAGACGCCCTGCTCCGCCTCGACGGCCGAAACGGACCGCGGAATCGCGGCAAGAACCGCGACGAGAGCCAGCAATACTATATTCTTCAACATATATTCATTCTCACACCCGGTCCCGCCAGTACCAGATGCCGTTGAAGTGGGTCGCCAGCCAGCGGAGCTTCCGGTCGAGGATCACGTCCCCCGGCGGCGGTTCGGCGTGGAGAACCCGGCAGGGATTGGCCCCGGTCCCGTCGGCGATCTCGTCGAGCGGCAGGCCGGCCTGTTCGTGAAGGATGGGAATGCAGTCGGCAAGGCTTCTGCCGCCGCCGAACAGATGGCCGCCGACGTAGGTGCAGCGGCCGTCGCGGATCTCGAGACGGGTGCCGTAGGCATCGTATTCCCCGTTGGGCAGGCCGAGCGGGCAGACGCCGTCCGACACGAAGACGAGCCGCTCGGGGCCGAGAATGCTGCTGGTCATCGCGATGATCTCGGGCGAGACATGGATGCCGTCGGCAATCAGTTCGACCATCACGTCGTGCCAGGTGAAGACGGCCGAGACCGGCGAGGGATCGCGGTGGGTGAAGGGCCGCATCGCGTTGAACAGGTGGGTGACGTGATCGACCCCGGCCTCGAGCGCCCGCAACGTGGTCCGGTGGTCGGCGTCGGTGTGGCCGATCGCGGGGCGGATTCCGTGATGGGGCAGCGCTTCGATCAGCCGGCCCGCCCCGGGAAGCTCTGGGGCGACGGTCACGAGCTTGATCAGCCCATAGGCCTGCCGCTGCCAGCGCAACACGGCATCGATGTCGGGCTTCATCAGCAGTTCTTCAGGATGCGAGCCGCGCCGTGCCGGCGACAGGAACGGCCCTTCCAGGCAGATGCCCATGATCGACGGCGGCTTCTTCCGACGCAGGGCGACCGTGGCGATATCCTCGAGGGCCTTCATCCGCTGCTCTTCCGGGCAGGTGATCAGCGTCGCGACGAGGCCGGTCAGGCCGGTGGGAATGAAGGCATCGAGCATATCCTCGATACGGTCGGGGTCGCCATAACTGAAGTCCCAGCCGTAGCCGCCGTGGATGTGCAGGTCGATCAGGGCCGGAAACCGGTATCCATCGTGCGGCGGCGCCTCCGGAGGCATGGGCATCGTCAGATCACGGATCGAACGGCCGATCAGGAACTCCGGCGGATGCATACCGCTGCGCACTCCCGATGTCATGACGTCACACTTCCCGGTTGGTCGTCGAGCAGCTCGTCGATACGAAGCGGAATCGCACGCCGCTCAAGGAAGAACAGCACCTCGCCGATTCCGCAGTCGCGGCCCAAACGCAGCATTTCCGAGACACCAGCGCCGAGACTGTTCGGCCGGTGGGCGTCGGAACCGATCGTCAGCCGCTTCCCGCCCAAGGCGACATAGCGGCGCAGGATCGCTTCCGATGGGTGCATCCGGCCCACCTCGTAGCGCCGCGCCGAGGTGTTCAGTTCGAGACATTTCTCATGGACGATCAGCCAGCCGAGAACGGCATCGAGTTTTTCCGCATGGGAAGCCGCCGGGGCCGTCCCGCGCGTCGCGTCATACCGGGCCAGGATGTCGAGATGGCCGAGCGTGTCGAACTCCGGACACGCCTCCATGCTCGCCAGGGTGTCATCGAGAAAATCGCTCCAGGCCTGATCAACCGTGCGGCCGCGGTGAAACGAACCATCGGCGATGTCGAGGCCGCAGGCCCGATGCATCGAGGCGATCACGAAGTCGAACGGCCGCCCGTCGAGAAACGCCGCCACCGGGGCGGCATGGCCGACCTGGATACCGACCTCGACCCCGACGGCCAGCCGGATGCCCTGATCATTGTCGCGATGGCGACCAAGCGCCCGGAGATACGCTTCGGGCTGGATGCAGGGATCGGACGGCGCGAAGTCGGCGTGATCCGTGAAGGCGAGATACCGGATCCCCATGCCGGCAGCGGCTTCGAGCATGGTCTCGGGGTCGGCGGTGCCGTCCGCCGAAAATCGGGTATGGATATGCTGATCGATCATGCGGTTTCAGTATACCATTGTCCCGATTCACGATTCACCGCACCAGGGGGTGGCACGATGCCGGAATGGTTCAGCCTTCACGACAAACCCGCGATCGAGGGGTTCCTCCGACGGAACACCGATCTGCATCTCTACGAGCTCGGCGACCTCGACGAGTTCTTCTGGCCGCACACCCTGTGGTTCGCCGACGCGAAGGCCCCGCCGTTCACCGCCATCTGCCTGCTGTATGTCGGACCGTCCCAGCCCACGTTGCTCGCCCTGGGGGAGCCCGCCCCGCTCACCGCCCTGATCCGGAACATCTCGGATCTGCTCCCCGTCTGGTTTTACGCGCACGTCACGCCCGGCGTCGAGGCGGCGTTCGAGGGCGCTTTCCAGCTCGAACCCCACGGCGAGCACCTGAAGATGAGCCTGAACTACCCGACGAAGTTGCTGGGAACCGAGACCCCGCGATCGGTCCGGCTCGGCCCGCAGGATCTCCCCGAGGTGCTCCAGTTGTATCGTGAAAGCTATCCCGGGAACTGGTTCGATCCGCGGATGCTGGAGACGCGCGAGTATTTCGGCATCCGCGAGGCCGGCAGGCTGGTCAGCATCGCGGGGATCCACGTGTATTCCCCCACCCTGCGGGTCGCGGCCCTGGGGAACATCACCACCGCCATTTCCCACCGCAAGAAGGGGCTGGCCACGATCACAACGCGCGAGCTGTGCCTGTCGCTGATGCAGAAGGTCGATCACGTCGGGCTGAACGTCGCCGCGGACAATCACGCCGCGATCGCGTGTTACCGCAAGCTCGGTTTCGAGGTCGTCGCCCCCTACCGGGAGTTCAACGTCCACCGGCTCCGCTGACCGGGGTTTGCGGACCGTTTGCTTACAATCCGGGGGCGGAAAGCGCATCGATCTTCGGCTGGGGCTTGATCTCCTCGACGAGCCCCGGCGGCCGCAGCGGCGAGGAGACGATGTTCGAGGCGAAGATGCCGCGGTCGGTGGTGATGCGGAACCGGATCCAGCGCACCCACCAGTTGCGGCGCGGCCGGCCGACGGTGCGACGCTGGCGTTCGGCGACGCGCCACACCTGGGCCGGCGGGATCACGACGGGGATCTCGCCTTCGAGCCAGCTCTCGTCGCGGGCGTCACGCCGGTGGCCCACCCAGGTGTCGGCCGTGACCCTGCGCACCTCGAGCGGGAGCCTGTAATCGTCATTATATACGTCAAGATATTCCCGCACGAGGAACCGGCCGTTTCCCAGTTCTTCGACATCGGCAACGGCGACGGCCCGGACCGGCGTCTGCGGGGTGGTCGGGAACGGGCCATGCCAGGTCTCGGCCAGCACCGTTCCGCCAACCGTCACCAGCAGGGCGGTCAGCAGGATGCCCCATGAAAAAGGGGGGCGCTTCCCGCGCCCCCCGTTCGGACCGTTCAAACCGTCAGGCCGCCTTGATCTTGCGGGCCAACTCCCGGCCGAGGTTGCGGCAGGCCTCGAGTTCGGCCTCGTGCGGCGCGAACTGGGCGCGCACCGCCGGGACGGCGACCGTGAAGCCGCTTCCGCCGAGGATCTCCTCGATCCGCTTCACCGCCTCGCCGCTCCAGCCGAAGGTGCCGAAGGCGGCACACAGCTTCTTCTGGAACCGCAGGCCCCGGATCATCTCGAGATGCGGCATGATCGTCGGCATGAGGCCGTTGTTCAGCGTCGGGGAACCGACGACGAGGGCCTTTGCCCGCAGGATATCCGTCATCACGTCGTTGAAATCCGTGGTGCCGGCGGAGTGGAGGCGGTAGGCGACGCCCTCCTCGGCCAGCCCCTCGCAGACGGCGTGGGCCATCTTCTCGGTATTTTTCCATATCGAGTCATACAATACCACAGCGGATTTTTCGCAGTTTCCCGAGGCCCATTCCATGTATTTCTTCACGATCTGGACCGGATCCTTGCGCCAGATGAGACCGTGGGCCGGACAGATCATCTCGATCGGCCAGTTCAGGGCGAGGAACTCGTTCACCTTGCGGGTGATCTGGCCCGAATACGGGGTGAGGATGTTGGCGAAGTATTTTTCGGCCTCCTGCCAGAGCGAGCATTGATCGGTCTCGTCGGCATACCGCGAGGAGTGGGCGTAATGCTGGCCGAACGCATCGTTCGAGAACAGGATCTTCTCCTCGGGGCAGTAGGTGAACATCGAGTCGGGCCAGTGGAGCATCTGGGCCTCGAAGAAGCGGAGGGTGCGCTTCCCGATGCTCAGGGAGTCCCCGGTCTTCACGACCTTGAGGTTCCATTTCCCCGGGTAGAAGCGCTTGATCGACATCTCGCCGCCCTTGCTGCAGATGACCGTCGCGTTCGGGTTCTTCGCGAGAATCAGCGGCAGGGCGCTCCCGTGATCGGGCTCGGCGTGATTGACGATGATATAGTCGATTTTATCGATCGGAACCTGTTTTTCGATCGAGGCGACGAACTCGCCCGCATGGGTGTATTTGACCGTATCGATGAGAACGGTTTTCTCGTCGCGGATGAGATAGGCGTTGTAGCTGGACCCCTTGCGGATCGACAGTTCGTGTCCGTGGAAGTGCTCGAGGGCCCATTCGATGGCGCCGACCCAGTGGATGTCGGGGCGGATGATCGTCATGAGGTATGGTCTCCTTTCGGGATAGGGATCGGGGTCAGGGTACGCAGAACCCGCC
>JAKQOH010000203.1 GCA_029565415.1 Candidatus Rifleibacteriota bacterium
ACGCCGTCTTTGCTGCCAGGGCCGGCTGGCTGACCCATATTCCAGATGCAATACGAATCGCCCCCGGTTTCGGTGGCGATCAGTTCGCATTTTCTGAAAATCTTTCACACTTTTCTCCGATTACCCAACTGAACACTTACATCGAGATCATGAGCCGCGGCACGGAGCCGCCTGCGTTATCCGGTTGATACCGGACAGGCCATCCAACTGGAAAAACCCGGAACATACATCTGATAAAATATAACATGGTGTGTGTCCAGGGCTTCTGTGGCATTCCGAGTCGCAGGGCTCAAAACCGAATCATGGTTTATGGCTAGAGATTGGCTTCAAAAGCTGACAGGCGGGGTTATTCTTGAACAGTTTCGAGAAACAAACCCTTTGTAAATCCACCGCGTTTTGCTGCCTTGGTCTGGCGAGCTTCGAGGAGGGAATTGATGGAGATATCGAGATTGTCAGCAAGTGCGAATACGACTTCGAGGATGTCGGCCAGCTCGTCACGGTTGTGAGCGCTTCGAAACTCATCCAGTTCTTCGAGAAGCTTCTCCTCCAGAAGTTTGATGAGCTCAGTTCGATTGGTGATTTTGCGGCAGACACAGGTTTTGCCGTCCTTTTCAATGATTTCCGGGATGCGATCCCGGACGAGCTTGTTATAGGCGATGATCATTCTTGTTCCTCCGGAGCGGCGAACTCGCCGCAGGCGAAATACTCGATTGCGCCTATATAAATATACTTAAGTATACAATCTGTGCTGCTTGATTCAAGCAACATTCTTGTGATCTTGATAGGGGTGCTGAAGGACTTCTTTGACGTGCCATTGTCTGAAGGAATCCGCGGGGCGGTATTCGGCACGTGAGGGAAGACGGATTTGCTTGCCGAGAAAACGGAGGAGCCATTCTTCTTTGCCCGTGCCGCTGGTTTCTTCGGAAACGATGATTTGGAGAGATTCCGAGAGACCCCACGCGCCGCGGTCGAACAGCTTGTGGTGGAGAGCGCAGAGGCAGAGCCCGTTCGGCTCTTCGGCTGGGCCACCGGCCTGGTGCCATTTGATATGAGCCGCTTCGACGCCGACCGGGGCAAGTCCGAGGTGGAGGCCCATGTCACAGACGCAGCAGCGATAATCGTATGCCCGAAGAATACGATGGCGAAATTCGGCATTTCTAGGCAATATCACCTTGGTTTTCGATGTGATATCCGCATTGATATTCAAATCGGACTCGTTACCTAGAAGTGTTTCCAGCCCTGTCGCAAGAAGAAGGTCGTCATGATACGATTCGGGAAAATGGGCTGTGAGAATCTTATCCGCAACTGCCCTGATCAACACAGGGTTGGCTTTTAAGGCTGAATAAATTTCCGATGTGAAACCCCCGGTGGCGCCATGCCGAAGGAGATCGCCCCGATGAATCCTTTTTGGGTCTTTCCAAGCGGCAAGTTCTGTTTCCTGTGGGATTTCCCATACACCATCAGATTTGAGGTGCCAGAAAGGAAATTCGGGATGATACGACTTCCGTGTCGGGCCGAAGTCCCGAAGAAGCTTGCTGAGAGGGCCTTCGATGTCAGCAAAAGAGGCGAGGCGCTCATGGCCTGCCACGATTCTTCCGAGCGACAACAGGATCAGAAGCGGCTTGTGAGGCGCCCGCTGGTCTCCCCGCTTCCAGACATTCAGGTCTGAAAACTTGGTGAGAAGCTCTGAATCAGTATGACTGGCGCCGACCATAGGGAAAAGTATACCTCGATTATCCTGCTGGAACTCGATCGTGTGTTTCTGTACGATGGCGCAAAGGCACCCAGCCTGAGACACCACTTTCGATAGTATAAACAAAAAAATACAGCTGTAAACAGTTTTTAGCCCGGATGGCGGGTGCAGCCGGGGCCTTCGAGGGTGCTGTGGCCGCCGCCGAGGCGGGTGACGTCGATGCGGGCGGGGAGACGGTCGTGGAGCGACTCGACGTGGGAGATGACGCCGATCAGCTTGCCCTGCTGGTGGAGGGCGCACAGCACGGAGAGGGCGACTTCGAGCGTCTCGGGGTCGAGGGCGCCGAACCCTTCGTCGATGAACAGCGTGTCCATGCGGTATTTGCGGCCGACCATGTGGGCCAGGCCCAGGGCCAGGGAGAGGCTGGCGAGGAACTTCTCGCCCCCTGACAGGTTCTTTGCGGTCGCTTTCGCGCCGGGGATGTAATTGTCGATGACGCGCAGTTCGAGGCCCTCGTTCGACAGCAGATACCGGTCGGACAGCTTCTCCAACTGCCTGTTGGCCTGGTACACGAGGTTCGAGAACGTCAGGCCCTGGGCGAACTTCTGGAACTTTTCGCCGCTGGCCGAGCCGATCAGCGCGTTCAGCTTCGTCCACCGCTCGCCCTCCCGGCGGATCTCCTGGATCCGGGCGGCGATGTCGCGGTGCTGTTCGCGGCTCTTTTCGTGCACGGCCAGCTCGTTCGATTGCGCGGTCCATGCGGCAAGCGCCTGGGCCGTCGCGGCCGCCTCGGCCTGTTCGAGCTCCAGGAGCGCTGCGAGCGGAAGATCGGTTGGCCGCGCGGCCTCACGCTCCTCGATCTGGCGGTTTATCCCCTCGAGACGGCCGTGAATCTGCGCCGCCTCGGCCAGGAACCGCTTCTCGAGCTCCTCCAGCCGGGCGGCCTCTTCGCCGGGCAGAAGGGCGGCCCGCAGAGCCGCTTCGTCCTCGAACCCGCCGGCGGCGCGCGCCGCGTCGAGAGCCTGCTGGGCCTCGGCGAGCTTCAGGGCAAGAGACTCGAGGCTGGCCTTCAGGTTCCTTTCCGTCGTGATCCGCTGTTCCAGCAGAAGCCGGAGATCCTGGTGCCGCTTCCCGGCTTCCTCCTCCCGGGCCTGGTGCTCTGCCGCCAACGCCTGGAGCTTTCGCTCCTCCTCGTCGGGAACCCGGTCCTGATACAGCGCCCGGCGTTCGGCGCAAACGCCTTCCAGCGCCGCATCCGCCTGCCTCACCTCGTCTTCGAGCGCCAGGAGCTGCTGGGAAAGGCTTTCGAACTGGCTGGTCGCGCCGGCCAGTGCCTGATGCGCCGTGCTCAGCCCGAGAACCGTCTGCTCGACCTGTTTCTGGGTCTCCTGCCTGGCCTCCCAGCGCTCCCGCAGCTTCGGCAGGACACGCTCGTCGAACTCGGAGTAACCATAGACCAAAATATCTTTTCTCAGCCGCTCATCCGCCTCGCGGAGCCGAGCTTCGAGTTCCTGTTTCTTTTGTGCCGTTTTCTGCTCGAGCGATTCCCGCTGTTTCCATGTGCCGATGGCGGTTTCCCGGTCTTTGTCGAGCGCCTGCCGCTTCTCGCGGGTTGCCGTCACCGCCTTCAATGCCTCGTCCCGGGCGGCCGTCGCGGCCTGATACCCCTCGAACGCGACTTCCGCCGCCTTCAGCTCCGTCGCGGCCGATTCGACCAGCGCAGCCAGGGCGGCCTCGTCGTCCGGGTCGATGCTCACGCCGAGGTGGGCGGCGAGCGTATCCCACGTGTTCCGCCGCGTGGCCTCGGTTTTCTTCCGATCATCGGCCAGCCGCCCGTCCGCCGTCTGATCGGCGATAAGCGCCTGGTGCCGTTCTCGAGCGGTTTTCAGCGCTTCGCCGGCTTTCTTGCGGGCGGCCTTCGCCTTCTTCACCTGGGCCTCGATCTCCTTCAGCGTCGACGCCCCTTCGATGCCCCCGGCAAACGGGTGCTCGACGGCGCCGCAGAGCGGGCAGGGCTTCCCGTCCTCCAGCAGGTGCCGCTGCTCCTCGAAGGAGGCCATGGTTTTCACCCGCACCTTCTGCTCGTTCAGCTCCTCGATCGTCTCTTCGAGCCCGGCGGTTTCGCGTTCGAGCGCTTCGAGCATCGCAGACGTTTCCTTCAGCTCGGCGGCCCGCCGTTCGACCGCCTTGGCGATCCGTGCCTCTTCACCGGCCGATTCCCGTCGTTCGGCCGCGAGACGCTGAAGCTCTGCTGCATCGGTCCGGCGCGCGTCGGCCTTCTTGAGAGCCGCTTGCAGAGAGGGAATCGAGGCACCGGGGAAGTTCTCGGAAAGTGCCTCTTCGCGCTTCCGCAGTTCGACAATGCTCTTCTCGACCTCGCCATCCGCCGCTGCGAGGGCTTGTTCGATGCGTTCGATCGCGAGCCGCGCCAGCTCGAGGTCGTTTCGGTGCCCGGCGAGCTCCGTTTCCGTCCCGGCAAGCTCCTTTGCGATCTCTCCATGCCGTTCGGCAAGGTTTTCGAGGGCTTTCAGATCACCAGCAAGGGAAGCATCGATCGCGGTTCGCCCGAGCTCCTCCTCGAGCTGCTTCCGCCGTGTCTCGCCGGCCGCGATCGTTTCCCGCGCTTTCCGGACCTGGTTCTCCGCTTCGGATCGCTTCAGGGCGGCCGTGTCACGTTGCGCGGCGGACTTCGCCAGCGTCTCACGCCGGGACTGAATGGCCTGGTCGAGGCCCCGCACGTTTCTGATCAGCTCCATTTCGATCCCGACGGTCTGCTGAATCTCCGCTTTCGCGGCCCGGGCCTTGTCGAACTCGGCCTGGGCGGCTTCGCACGCCTCGCAGGCCGCCGGAAGACCGGCGACGACGTCGTTCAGCTCGGATTCCCGCTTCGCGCGATCCCGGAGAATGTCGTCCCGCCGGGCGAGAGGAAGTCGCGCGGGATCGGCTTTCCGGCTGACCGCCAGTTTCCGGAACTCTTCGGCATGGGCTTCACGTTCTTCCGTGACCGCTTTCTGCCGCGCGACCAGGTCGTTCCGGTTCCCGAGAAGTTCCTGGAGCTGGCGGACCCCGTCGATCTGGCCCCGGACCGCCTGCCTGCGGCCGTCGCACGCTTCCCACGCGGCGCGAAGCCGACCGACGGTCTGCTCGAGATTCCCGAACTCCTCGTCGCTCAGGAGGGTGAGGCCCTCGAGGCGGCTTTGGAGCTCGGAGATCTTCTTTTCCACGCCCGCGTGGCGTTCATACGCGGCTTTGGATAACATGCAATATATATCCGTGCCGGTGATCTGCTCGAGGATTTGGGCGCGTTCGGCGGGCTTCGCGTCGAGGAACGCGGCGAACTGGCCCTGGGCGAGCAGGCAGGTGCGGGTGAACCGCTCGTAGTCGAGGCCGGTGATCTCCTCGATCTTGCGGGGGACTTCGGAGAGTTTCGATGATTCCCAGGCATCGGCCGGCCGTTTGCCGGTTTCCTGGATGAGCTGCATGTGCGCCGGCTGGAGGTTGCCGTCGGGTTTGTTCCTGGCGCGCTTCTGCTCCCAGCGCGAGCGGAACCGGAGGGTGCGGCCGTCGACGGAGGCTTCGAAGGTGACTTCCGATTGGCAGAAGCCGGCGCCGCGGCTCATCAGCTCGTTGTCGGCCGCGGAGATGCTCAGGCGGGGGGTCCGTCCGAACAGGGCGAGCGTGATCGCGTCGAGGATGCTCGTCTTGCCCGAGCCGGTGCGGCCGGTGATCGCGAAAATGCCGCGGCCGGCCAGTTCCGGGTTGGTGAAATCGATTTCGAAGTCGCCCTTGAGCGAGTTGATGTTGGCGAACCGCACGCTCAGAATTCTCATGGCCGGTCTCCCTGCCGCACCTGCAGAAGAATCTCCTGGAAGGCCTCCCGGACCTGCGCCTGGTCAGCCTGGTTCAAGCCCGACCGCTCGACGCACAGGGTGAACACCTCGTCGGGGGTCAGCTCGTTCGCGTAGCCCTGTTGCTCGCCCGGCGGCAGAACCCGGTGCGAAACGTCGCGGCACCCGAGAATCCGGACGGGCAGGCCCTTCGCCAGCTCCTGCACGCGGTCTTCCAGGTCCGGCCGGATCTGGTCGCCGGTGTATTCGACGAGCACCCAGCTCTCGAGCAGGGCGTGTCGGATCGCTTTCAGACCCTCTTCGATGGCGGGAAGATCGCCCCGGAGCGTCTCCAGCCGGCGGAACACGGGAATGGCGACGGGCCTGACATCCGCTGGTGAGGCCGTATCGAAGACCAGGACCTGTTTCTCGTGGGCGGCTTCGTCGAACGAGCAGGGAATGGGCGAGCCGGAATACCGGACGCGCGGGTGGTTCGGAACGATCTGCGGCCGGTGCAGGTGGCCGAGCGCGATATACGCGGCTTCGGCGGGAAAACAGGCGGCCGGGAAGGCGCCGAGGCTGCCGACGTAGAGCTCGCGCTCGGATCCGGCGAGCGATGCGCCTTCGGCGAACAGATGGCCCGTCGCGATGATCGGCAGATCGGGGATGCCGAGTTCCCGGCGCCGGGCGAGGGCGAGATCGAGCTGGCCGCGATACCATGCCGCGGTTCCCTCGACGATGCCCCGGCTGCGGGAGTCGATCTGCTCACCGGAAACCGGGATGTAGACGTCCTGGTCGCGGAGGAAGGGGATGGCGCAGACCAGGGCGGCCGGGTTCCCGGCGCCGTCACGCGCGATGAGAAGGTCGGTTTCGGGGTGCTCACGGTCGCGGATGCCGGTCACGGTGACATTGATGGCTTTGAGCACCTGCTTCGGCGCCTGGAGCGTCGCGGGCGAGTCGTGGTTGCCGCCGACGACGACGATGCTCCGGCAGCCCTGCACGGCGCATCGGCTGAGAAACGAGAAGTACATCTCGAGGGCGTAGTTGGGCGGCAGGCCCGAATCGAATATATCGCCAGCTATAAGAAGCAGCTCGACGCGCTCGTTCCGCACCGTTTCCAACAGCCATTCCAGGAAGGCGCGGTGCTCCTCGTCCCGTTTCTGCTGCAGCAGCAGGTGCCCGAGATGCCAGTCCGACGTGTGCAAGACCTTCATACCGTTTCTCCCCTGGGGCCCCGGCTCATTCGAAGCGGCAGATCCTCGAGACGGGTGCCCGACCCTGGCTGAACATGATACAGGACATTTGCACGAAAATGCTCACGGGGAGAAACGCTGTTGGACGGTCGGGGATCAGCCCGATAGAATGGGGTGGTATGGAACAGGTCCGCACCAACCGGACATACCGGTTTCTCCGCGCCGACGACCGCTCGCCGGTTCCGCCAGGCCTCGTAAAGACGCGCCGGGAGCGGGCAAAAACGGATTTCAGTCGCATCCGGTGTCCGCTCTGCGGCTGGCGGCCGCGCAAAACCGATCGCTGGTCCTGTTCGCGGTGTGACGTTCCCGAGGGTTTCACCGGCGGGTGCGGAACGAGCTGGAACACGTTCCAGACGCATGGACTCTGCCCGGGATGCCGTCACCCGTGGCAATGGACCTGCTGCCTGGCCTGCGCCGGCTGGTCGCTGCATGAAGACTGGTATGACGCTGATTCCCAAGGAACACCTGGCACCGGGTAATATCGGGCGCTCATGAACGGGGCGGGGGATGCCGATAGGTTTTCTAGCCTATTCCGGAGGTTGTTTCATGATCTCCCGTCCAACACGCCGTTCACCCGCATCCCATCGCGGGTTGTTCCTGTTCTTCGTGGTCGGTCTGTTCATGCTGCAGATCGCCTTTGCGTTCACCATCCACGGTGACATCGGGCCGCAGTCGCCCGTCGTGCCGGGGATCGACCGGCCCGCTTCGCCGCTGCTGGTGGGGCGCATCGACAGCCTGATCACCCAGCCTGTCATTCGCCAGCCGGTGCGGCCGGCCCCCGAAGGCGCCTTCGCGCCTGCCGTGAAAACTCTGCCGCCCGAGCCGCTGGCTGCCGCGCCCAAGGGTTCGGCGGACGCCGCCGGGCTCGCGAAGGCCCCGGCGAAGAAGGATGCCGCCGTGACGACCGCCGCTGCCCAGCCCCAGATCCAGGAAAAGGGCCGGTATCTCGAATACACCATCGAACGCGGCGACACCCTCGACACGATCTCCACGAAGCTGTACGGCAGCACCCGCATGACCCAGGCGATCGTGCGCCTCAACCGCATCCGCGACGAAAAGTCCCTCCAGCTCGGCGACCGGCTGCTCGTGCCGCGCACCGGCCTGATCGTCCGGCTGGCCTCCCGCTGACCTTTCCCTCGCGCGCCCTGTGCAGCGCAGATTCCTTCCAACCCTGACGAACCCCAGTTGAAACGGACACCAGGAACCGCATGATATCAACCTCCATCAAGTCGCTGAATCTGCTGTGCATCGTGGGCTACCTCATGTTCATGACGCTCGCGATCGACTCGTCGATCGTCGACGCCCTCGTCTTCTTCGTTGCCGACGAGGACGGAAAGGCCGTGTTCACGACCGGCGCCATCAAGACGACCTCGCTCGGCAAGTCGGATGCCGGCGCCGCCGGCCTTGCCGCCGTCCAGTTCAAGTCGCTTCCCCTCGCCACCGACCGGGCGCGTGCCGCCGCCGACCAGGCGCGGATCGCGATGAAAGCCGCGATGCCCCCTTCCCGGCCGGCGGGTGTCGACGGAAGCGTGCCGAATGACACCGCCGTCGCGCACGAGGAGGTCATCGAACAGGCTTCGGCCACCGGCTCGTTCACCGCCCCTCCGGCCGACTCCGTCGCCTCTGCCAGCGATGAAGAGACGGGCGAAGAGGGCGAAGACTGCGCCGGCCTCGCCAGCGACTCGGAAGACGCAGAAGGGGAAGGCGCTGCCGCCGCCGTGGCTGCCGTGCCATCCGCCGAGCCTGCCCACGACGCTCTCGCGATGACGCCCGGCGTGAAGCCTGCCTCGGCGATGGCCCCGGTGACGATGCCCATGACCGCCCCCGCCGTCACGCCCGATCCTGGCCCCGAGGCAACCGATCCCGCCGGCTCCGCCCAGAGTGCGGCCACTGCCGGTGGCATCAACGGCAAGCAGGTGTCGATCCTTCAGCTCATCAAGATCCTTCCCACGCGCACCTGGCGGTATGATGCCGGCCTCGACCGGTATGTCGTCGATTTCGACGCCGACACCCGCGTGGTCATGACGATCCGCCCCTCCCTCCAGCGGCTTGTCGAGGGCGCCTTCAAGCACTACTCGACGAAGATGGGCGCCGCCGTGATCCAGGACCCGGTGACCGGCGCGATCCTCGCCCTGACCTCGTTCGACGGCAAGCACACGCTCTCGCCCGACTCGCCCGGCTTCGTGAACGACAACTGGGCGCTGAAAGCCACGTTCCCGGTCGCCTCGATCTTCAAGATCATCACCGCCGCCGCCGGTATCGACCGCGACAAGGTCGTCCCGGCCAGCCGCATCCGCATCGGCCGCAAGGCGTCGCTCGAACTGTGGCGCGCCTTCGCCAAGTCGCACAACGGCGTCTTCGGCGTCGTCGGCCGCGCCGTGGGCCACTCGGTCCTGCTTGCCTACGCCAACGCGTTCGGATTCAACCGGCCCTTCTACTTCGATCTGCCCGTCACGAAATCCGTCGCCGACATCCCGGAAGGCGGGGTGAAGCTCGGGGAATCGGCCGCCGGCCTGAACCGCACCTTCGAAGTCTCCCCGATGCACGTCTCGAGTATCGTCTCGACCGTCCTCAACCGCGGCCGCACGATGAAGCCCTATCTCGTCGATTACGTGCTCCACAAAGGCCAGGTCGTCTTCCGGCGCCAGCCGTTCCCGCTCGCCCAGCCGGTTCCTGCCGAGGTGGCCACCCAGATCTACGAGATGATGCGCACCACGACGATCCACGGAACCGGAAAGCGCGGCTTCGGCTGCTACAAGAGCTGCCCCGAGCTTGCCAACCTGAGCGGCGGCAAGACCGGCACGCTGACCGGCACCGACCCGCACTACCTGTTCACCTGGTTCGGCGGCTTCACTCGCACCGGCGGCCGCGACCTCGCCATGACCGTCCTCGTCGGCCAGCCCGGCTTCGCCCGCGTGCGCGCCGCCAACCTCGCCGGCCGCATCGCCTACGAGCTCTACACCGGTAAAGCCCCCGGAACCACCGGCAACACGCGCGTCGCCCGCAAATAACCGCGCGGGGCCGTTTCCCGCTCAAAAAAACATCCCCCGGCCTGGGCCGGGGGATTGTTGTATCTTGATGACTATTTTTTCGGGGCGGCTTCGGGGACCGGCGGTATGACGGCCGGCTCGGCAGGCTTCTGCACCTCGAAGTGGCCCGACACCTTGAAGTGGGCCGAATCGTCGCCGTCGGCATCCTTGCCGGGCACGGCCGAGATGATGTCGCCCGGCTTGAACTGCTCGCCCTTGAGAATCAGCTCGGCAAGCGGGTTCTCGATGTGGCGATGGATGCAGCGGCGCAGCGGGCGGGCGCCGTATTTCAGGTCGGTGCCCTGATCGACGAGGAACTTGCGCAGCGCCTCGGTGAACTCGATCTTCATGTTCAGGTTCGAAAGCCGCGTCGCGACCTCGTTGAGCATGATGTCGAGAATCTCGAGATTGTCTTCCTTCGTGAGCGCCCGGAACACGATGATGTCATCGATGCGGTTCAGGAACTCGGGCGGGAACTTCTTCTCGAGGCTCTTGCGCGTGATCTTGGTCTTCTGCGCGTGCGACAGCTCCTCGAGCTTTTCCTTCTTTTCGGCCTTGGGGGCCTCGGCCGAAACACGGAAGCCGGGCTTGCTCTCCTCGGAGGTGATGTCGCTGACGCCGACGTTCGTGGTCATGATGATGCAGGCTTCGCGGAAGCTGACGGTCTCGCCCTTGCTGTCGGTGAGGATGCCCTCGTCGAGCAGCTGCAGGAGCAGGTTGTGCACCTTCTCATGGGCCTTCTCGATCTCGTCGAACACGACGACGCCGTTCGGCTTGTTCTTGACGGCCTCGGTCAGGTACCCGCCCTCGTTGTGGCCGATGTACCCGGGAGGCGCGCCGATCAGCTTCGAATACTCGTGGCTCATCGCGTATTCCGAACAGTCGATGCGGACCAGGTCCGTTTCGTTGCCCGTCAGGAACTCGCACAGCGCCTTCGCCAGCTCGGTCTTGCCGACGCCCGTCTGGCCGACGAAGATGAAGCTGCCGATCGGCCGCTTCGGGTTCTTCAGGCCGACCTTGGCCTTGCGGATCGCCTGGGCGACGGCCGTGATGGCCTCGTCCTGGCCGATGATGCGCTTCTTCAGGTGTTTCTCGATCTCCATGAACCGCTGGTTCTTGGCTTTCGCCTCGTCCGCGGCCTCGGTGCCGAGCATCGGAATCGCGCCCTGGGGCTGATTCTCGTCGACCTGGATGGTGACTTCCTTGATGTCGAGGGTCGGATTCACCTTGACGCAGAGGTTATACAACTCCTGCTCGATGATCTCGCCGAGCAGCGGGTACTCGTTGTTCCCGAATACCAGCGGGGCGATCTCGTCGAGGTAGTTCACGACCGACGCGTTGATGATCAGGCGCTTGTAGGACTTCTTGTCCGTGATCTTGATGTTCTTGAACAGCTGCTGCTTCTGTTCGGGCGTGAACGCCCGGATGGCGACGAACCGGTCGAGTGACTCGCAAAACTTCATCTTGATTCCCGAGGTGGAATCCATGGAAGCCCTCCTGGGGGGTTTTCCCGTTGACAAGCTGTATCTGATGGGGTATACGTGATTGTATCACCATCCACTCCTCAAGGCAACCCCACGAATGACGGGATCACGATGAGATCAAGAGAGGCCGAAGAGCATTTCGACCGGGGCATCCATTATTTTCGCGGTGGTTTCTACCCCGCGGCGCTCCACGAGTTTCGCACGGTACAGCGCCTGGATCCGGAGTATCCGAACATCGGATACGTCCTCGAGGCCGCCCGCAAAAAAAATGACGAGGTGACCGGCCAGCTCGCCTCCTTCATCGAAACCTCGTTCGACGATGATATCCAGGAACTTTCCCGTCAGCTCGTGTTCACGGGCTCCGGTGCCCTCGGCCAGCAGCTCGAAGAGCTCCTCCGCCGGGACCGCCCCCGGGAGGCCCTCGAAAAGCTCGATGCGGCCGGCGCGATCGTTCCCGACTCGAAGCCGTTCCTGCTGCTCAAGGCGAACCTGCAGCGCCGCCTCGGCCGGGCCGACGAGGCCGAGAAGACGCTCCGGCAGGCGCGCACGCTGTTCCCCGGAGATGCCGAGGTGCTGAACAATCTCGGGAACGTGTATCTCGCGCGCGGCCAGTTCCGCGATGCCGAGGAGCTGCTGACCGAAGCCCGCAGCCTCGCTCCCGACGACATGCGCATCCTCAACAACCTGGGTTCGCTCCGGATGGAGATGTACCGCCTCGACGAGGCCCTCGCGTGCTTCGAGGAGGCGCTCCGGCGCCAGCCCAATCTGGGCGTCTGCCGCCGCAATCTCGACAACCTGCATCTGCGCATCACCGAGCTCGACCTCGAGGTGGCCCGGCTGCGCAAGGAGTTCGCGGCCCATCCGAACTATCCCGACATCGGCCTGTCGCTCGGCAAGGCGCTGCTGTTCCGGGGCGCTTTCGGGGAAGCGGGGACGCTGTTCGAGGAGTTGCTGCACCAGAATCCCGGCTTCATTGCCGTCTACTTTTACCTCGGTTCGCTCCGGGAAATGCAGGGAAACTATGACGCGGCCATCGCGGCTTATCGCGAGATGAGCCTGCGCAAGAAGCTCGAGGGGTCGCCCGCGTTCCAGGCCGCGGACAGCCTTCTGAAACAGGGATATCTCGAAGAGGCGCTGGTCGAGCTGAAAAAAGTCGCCGTCATCGAGCTGGACATGGCGGCCAGCCGCATCAACCTCGGGATCAAGTATTTCGAGGATGCGCTCTGGGCCGATGCGTTGCGGCATTTCGAGGAGGCGGCGCACCTGAACGGCCGGTACCCCGATGCCTTCTACTGGATGGCCATGTGCCGTCTCCAGGCCGGCAAAAAAGCCGCTGCCGAACGCGATCTGCGCAAGGCGATCGAGCTGAACCCCCGCTATGCCGATGCCCAGTTCCAGCTCGGCATGCTGCTGCGGAAAAAGGCACCGGCCCGGGCCCGGCAGCATCTGCAGCAGGCGCTGACCCTCGGCATCCGGCCTGCCTTTGCCCAGATGGCCGAGCGGGCTCTCGCCACGGATCCCGACCCGGAAACGGAGGGATGACCGATCATGGATGAAGCCCTGTTCCAGGAAAATTTCCCCGCGTTTCCGACCGACTCGTTCTCGCTGCAGAAGCTCGGCGTCATTCTCCGCGAAAAGAAGCTGTATCTGAAAGACGAGTGGGACACCCTGCGCAAGGACCATCCCGATGCCGCCGATCTGATCGCCACGATCGCCGCCCGGCCGCAGATCACCCCGAAGGAGCTGGCCGAGATCGAGGCGACGCTGCTCAACGTCGCGCTCGTCGATCTCGAAGCCACGCAGATCCCCTCCGAGGTTCTCAAACTGTTCAAGTTCGAGTCGATGGTCGAGCACCGGCTGATCCCGATCAAGCTCACCGGCCAGGAGCTGCTGGTCGGCATGACGGCACCGTCGAAGGCGGCCGAGATCTTCCAGGCGATCGGGGCGAACCCGACGCTGGCCCTCAAGCCCGCCAAAGTCCTGTGGGACCAGCTGGAGCGCCGGTTCAAGCGCATGAGCGAGGAGAAGAAGCCGAGCGGCGGCGGCGGCGGGGCCAAAAAAGGGCCCCGCAAGCGGCTGGGCGATATTCTGGTCGAGTCGAAATACTGCACCGACGTCCAGATGAAAGAGGCGCTCGACGGCGCGAAGAAAGAGAAGACCCGGCTGGGTGCCTATCTGGTCAAGAAGGGCATCGTTTCGAACAAGCAGCTGTCGATCGCCCTTTCCCGGCAGTTCGATATTCCGTTCATCGATCTCGACGAGAGCCTGGTCGACCCGGTTCTCGCGACCCTGCTTCCGAAGAAGCTGTGCTACGACCAGATTCTCTGCCCGGTCAAGAAGGAAGACAGCAAGCTGGTCATCGCCATGACCGACCCCACCGACATCATCACGATCGATCACATCGAGATGATGACGGGGATGCGCATTTCGCCGGTGGTCAGTTCGGAGCTGTCGATCATGTCCGCCCTGGGCAAGCTGTACGGCGAAAGCGTCGACGCGCTGGCCGACCAGGTCGGGCCGGGCGAGCAGGGAGCCGGCGGGGAAGACGATGGGCTGGGCGATCTCGGCGAGAACGCCGCCCCGATCATCAAGCTGGTGAACCTGATCATCACGCAGGCTGTCCAGACCGGGGCATCCGACATCCACATCGAACCCTTCGAAGACGAGCTGCGCATCCGGTTCCGCAAGGACGGCGTGATGAAGCTGCACATGAAGCCGACCAAGGCGGCGCACGCCGGCATCGTCAGCCGCATCAAGGTCATGTCGAACCTCGACATCGCCGAGACGCGGCTTCCGCAGGACGGCCGCATCAAGCTGCAGCTGCAGGACCGCAAGGTCGATCTGCGCGTTTCCCTCGTGCCGTGTGTCTGGGGCGAGAAGGTGTGTATGCGCCTGCTCGACCAGGGCAACCTCAAGGTGAACCTCAGCGATCTGGGCTTCGAGCCGCACGTGCTCGACCTCTTCATGGATGGCGTCAAGGCTCCCAACGGCATCGTGCTCGTCACCGGCCCCACCGGCTCGGGAAAGACGACGACGCTCTATTCATCGCTCTTTTTGCTGAACAATCCGGCGATCAACATCATGACGGCCGAAGACCCCGTCGAATACAACCTGATGGGGATCAACCAGGTCCAGTGCCATGCGGATATCGGCCTCGATTTCGGCGCCGCGCTGCGCTCGTTCCTGCGCCAGGATCCGAACGTCATCATGATCGGCGAAATCCGCGACTTCGAGACGGCGAGCATCGCAATCAAGGCCGCCATGACGGGCCATCTCGTCATCTCGACGCTGCACACGAACGACGCCCCCTCGACCATCAGCCGCCTGCTGAACATGGGAATCGAGCCGTTCAGCCTGACGACCTCGATCCGCGTCGTCGAGGCGCAGCGTCTCGTGCGCAAGATCTGCAAATCCTGCTACACCGAGTACAAGCCGACCGAGGATGTGCTCAAGACCCTTGGGGTCAACCAGCAGCTGCTCCAGAAGCTGCACCTGCCGGAGCTGGACATCGGCAACCTCATGTTCGCCAAGGGCGCGGGCTGCCAGGACTGCGACAGTTCCGGCTACAAGGGCCGCCAGGGCATCTATGAGGTGCTCGCCATGACCGGGAAGATCCGCGAGATGATCAAGAGCAAGGCCAGCACCGAAGACCTGCGCCGCCAGGCGCTCGCCGACGGGATGCTGTCGCTGCGCGAGTCGGCCCTGTACAAGCTGATCAACAAGCGGACGACGGTCGAGGAGATCTTCCGGACGACGCTCGACACGGCCAACGATGATCCCAAGGCGGCGGCCGCGCCGAAGAGCATTTCGATCCCGGCGGCGGCTTCGGCTTCCGTCGGAACCGCCGTCGACGCGGGGCTGCTCGGCTCCTTCGTCGGGGAGATGCACGCGTTCCGGGCCAGCCTCGACAAGCTGGCGGGGCCGTCCGGAGGCCAGGTGAAGATCGAGAGCGAGATGCTGAAGCAGAACCTCGCCGACCCCCTCGCGCAGATCCAGGCCCACGCCCAGGCCGGCGACCCGGCGAAGGCGCTGCCCGCCATCCAGGCCCAGGGCCAGAAGATGGAGTTCAACATCCGCAACATGATGCACCATTTCGGCACGCCTGCCGCGAAGCCGGCCGCGCTGCCGCTCAACGAGCTGGTCGAGAAGGAGATCATCGGACGGCTGAAGAGCCACGTGATCACGGCCCGCCTGTTGTCCGGCCGGACCGACATCGGCCAGGGGCTCAAGGTGGCCAAGAACCTCGCCGCGTCGCTGCCGTCTATATCGTTTGATATAGAAATGTTCCGCCATGTCGCCGCGAATCTGATCGTCAACAGCCTGATGGCCCTGAAGCCGAACGGCGAGATCAAGATCATGAGCCGGCTCAAGCCCGGCACCACGAACCGGGTCGAGCTGATCATTTTCGACAACGGGGCGGGGATTCCCGTGGAGGACCAGGCCCGGCTGTTCTCGCCGTTCTCGCCGATCGGCCGCCGGACGCTGGGACTCGGCCTCGCGGTGTCGCGCAAGCTGCTCGGCGCCTGTGGCGGCCAGATCAACGTCAAAAGCACCCCGGGAACGAACACGCTGGTGACCCTCGAGTTCGCCGCCGCCTCCTGACCGGCGCTGCGGGCCCGGGACAGGGAGGAACGAGTATCATGCGCGCACTGCGAACCTTTGGATTGATCGCGGCCGTTTCGTCGGCCCTGTTCTGCACGGAGGCCCCGGCAGGGGCGATTCCACCGGCGGCAGGCGAGGAGCGGGCTGTCTCCTCCGCACCGGACGCGCAGGGAGTCGTGGGCGAACTGATCGGTGCCGTTGCTGAAGCCGGTCTCGAGCTGCGCCGATGCTCGCTGACGGGAACGCCGGTCGGAGGGGAGGCGAGGGCCGAGCTGGCCGTCACATCGGCGGGAACGGCCGAAGTGAGCCGTCTGCTCGAGGGGCTTCGCCGCAACCACCGGGTGGTGGTCGAGGCCGTCGCTCTCAAGCCACCCGGCCAGTTCGACCTCACCCTGTGCATCGATCCCCAGGAGCAGCCGAAGGACGGCCCCGATGCTCTCGGGCGACTGGCGCCGTTCGACCGGCTGCCGTTGTTTGATCTTGCCACCCCGGCCCTGGACGGCGTGCGTCTGTTCAGTTGCAATGCCGGCATCTCGGGGGCGCGTTCCTTCCAGATCGTTGCCCCGTCGCTGGCGGGACTGATGACCTTTGTGAAGGCTGGAGGGAAGGCGGTTCCGGCGATGTCGAAGACCCTGTCCCGGACGACGATGAGCCAGAACGCGGTGTTCACCCTGGATCTGTCCGACGATCCCGGCTTCGTTCCGGCCGTGGAGCTGATGGAGCGGTTCGAGCGACTGGCGCGGATCGCCGACCCGCGGGAGATCTCGATCCAGATGGCTCCCGACGGAAGCCGGCTCCGGAAGCTGCTCGTCCATGCCGCCCCGGCTCGCCTCGCGGATCTGGGCGCGGCGGTCGCCGCCGATGGCGGAACCCTGCTGAAGGCCGAGGTGACGCCGCTGGCGGCTCCCGAATGGGCTCTTTCCCTGCTGATCGGCACGACGGGCGCGGGTGGGCCCGCGGAACGGCCGGTGTCGCCGCTCGCCGATGTCACGGCGGCCCTCGATGCTCCCTGGCCGGCACCGCGCCGTGACCGGCTCCGGTTCTCCTGGACCCCGTCCGCTCTCCAGATGACGGCCTCGGTGACCGACGAGCGGGATGTGGAGACGTTGAAGCCCGTCGCGGCGACGCTCGGCATGACGTATCAGGGCGCGAAACGCCAGGAGAGCGTCGAAACGGGCGAGCTCACCGTCGGATTCGGCCGCTCTCTCGGTACCGGCGGTCCCGCCGCCCTCGTCTCGCTCGATGCGCCGCTGGGCTCGTTCCTGGGCTTTGCCGACCTTCTCGAAGATACGACGAGCCGGGCCGGTCGCCGCCTCGTCGTCGCCTGTCCGTTCGATCAGATGTCCCGGCTGGTCGAGGCTCTCGGCCCGGATCTCGGGAAACGCCTGCTCTCGCTCGCGGTCGACTGCCGGCCCGGGGAACGGTGCAAGACCACGCTGATGCTGGCGCCGGAAGAGCGGGCCGAAGCGAGGGCCCTGCTCGAGACGGCCCGGGTCCTGCTCGCGGCGAAGCTTCCCTGGAACCTTCCCGAGAGCGAGCTTGCGAACGGTGTTCTCGTGACCGGGCTCCGCGTCGACGAGCCGGAACGGTTCGCCATTCTCGGCCAGACCCTCCGGAGTCGAAAAATATTCAGTGATTTATTTCCTGCGCTCGCGGCCATTCCCGGGGTGGAAGAGCCGTTCTTCCGGCAGGGCTCGTATACCGACCACAAGGCCGGCCGGCTGATGAAGTTTGAAGTCACCGCCCGCCGCATTGCGCGCTGATTCGGGAGAAACCGCATGGAACCCGTCCGACTGACCAAGCTGCTGGCCTCCTGGGGCCTCGCCTCGCGCCGCACGATCGAGGAGTGGATCGAGGCCGGCCGGATCCGGCTGAACGGCCGGACCGTCGATGAGCAGGGGGTGAAGGCGGATCCGGACGTGGATGTGATCGAGGTCGACGGCCGTCGCGCGACGCCCCCCGCGACATCGGCCCGGAAATACCTGGCCCTCCACAAGCCGGTGGGGTTCGTCTCGACGATGTCGGACGAGCATGGCCGGAAAGCCCTGCCCGATCTGCTGCCTCGCGGCCTTCCGCGCCTGTTCCCGATCGGCAGGCTCGATCTCGACTCGTCGGGGCTTCTGCTGATGACCGACGACGGGGAGCTGGCCAACCGTCTCCTGCATCCGCGCTACAAGGTCGAGAAGGAGTACCGCGTCACGATCGAGGGCGCTCCGCTGACGGCCGAGGAACGGCGCCGGTTCACCGGGGGGCTCGAACTCGATGACGGCCTGACCGCCCCCTGCGGCCTGAAAGAGACCGGGAAGGGCGTCTACCTCGTGACGCTGCGCGAGGGCCGGAAACGCCAGATCCGGCGCATGTGCGCCGTCCTCGGCCGCGAGGTGGCCTCGCTGCATCGCGTGCGGTTCGGCCCGATCCCGCTGGGCGATCTGAAGCCGGGGGAGATCCGGTCGCTGAGCCCCGCCGAAACGAAAGCCCTGCGGCAGGCCGCAGGGCTTGAATGAAACGCTTAGATATTATAACGTAAGCGATACAAGTCGGTAGATGCTCTCCTCCGGGCCGTTGCCGGAGGGCAGGCGGAAGGTGAACTTCTCCATCTTCACGCGCGGCCCGAGGATCTCGGCGACCGGCCGGGTGGCGAAGATGCCTTTCTGTTTCCCGTTCAGGAGGAGGGCGGCGCGGTTCACCGTTTCCCCGAGCAGCGCCCGCATCGTGCGGCCCTGTTCCTCCCAGCGGCCGTCGGCCACGTCGCCGACGTTGATCGCGACGTTCACGTCGAGCTCGGGCCGCAGCTTCTTCACCGCCTTGCAGATATGGAACCCCGCGAGGGTGGCGCACCACTCGGGGTCGGCGGTTCCGCAGCCGTCGCGGGTGAAGAGGCCGACGACCGAGTCGCCGACGTGCATCACGACCTCGCCCCGCTGGCGGCGGATTTCGCCGCCCCAGAGCGCATACAGGGACTGGGTGAACGAGCAGAGCTCGTCGAGCTTCATTTTGGCCGCCATCGGGAAGAAGCCGTCGATGTCGGCGAGCAGGACGACGCCTTTGGTCGTGCGCCAGGAGATCTCGAGAGGGGGCGCTTCGTGCGCGGTCGACATCGGGTGCTCCTTCGCTTACTTCAGACGGGCTTCGATGGCCGTGGCCAGACGTCGCAGGTGGGCCGAGGCGATTTCGGGGGTGACCTTCTGCGCGCGGACGAGCTTGATCCAGACGGCGGCCGCCTGGGCCGGGAATCCGCGGAACTCGAGGCGCACGGCGGTCGCGACGGCGAGGTCGGCGGTTTCGGGGACCGCGATCTCGAGGGGCTTCGTGGCGCTGGCCGGGCCGGTCAGGGTCAGGCGGCCTTTCTGTTCGCCGGCCGGCAGGGCGACTTCGGCCAGAATCCAGGTCTGGAGGCTGGCGTCGGGGCCGGTCGTGAGTTCGAGCCGGTCGGTGGCCGGGTGTTTCAGGGACTCGTCCGACGTTTCCAGGACGATCATGCCGAAGCCGCCGATGGTGCGATCGAGCGCATCGAGGGGCAGGGCGACGGCCGGGGAGAGAGTCCGGGTGACTTCCTCGCCGATGGCCTGGAGCGCGGAAAGACCGGATTTGGCCGACCCGCCGGCTCTGGCGCCCATGGACTCATTCTTCATCTGTTCGAGCAGCTTCTTTTCTTTCTCGAGCTGCATGGCGGCGTTGCCGGCTTCACGCTCGGCAGCGCCGGCATCCGCCGTCTCCATCGACGTGGCGGCGTCGCTCTGGGCGAATTTGTCCGCTGTGCTGCCACCGAGGGGTTCGGCCTCCTGGGCCGCCTCCGAGATCTTCGGCATGGATTCCTCGGAAACCGGAGCCGGAGCGGACATCGGCATGGCCGGCGCCGGGGCGGGGGCTGCCTGGGACTCGGCAGGTTTGGCTGCTGCCGGGGGCGGCGGGGGCGAGGCGGGCCGGGCAGCCTTGAGGCCGCCACGAGCCGGCGCCATCTGCGCGATGTGCTGGGGGTTCACCGCCCCGACCTGCTGCTGGTGGCGGGCTTCGAGATCCAGACCCTGGGGCATCGCCTCGAGTTTCGCCTGGGCCGCATCGGCGGCCAGGCCTTCGATACCGCTCTGGAGAATCGTGACGCGGGAGCCGGCCGGAATGGTGACTTCGCTGTTCATGCCGAAATGGACGAGATTGACGCTCGTGTCGGGACCGACTTCCAGGCCCGTCTTCTCGGGAAGCGTCTCGCCGAGGGCCGGCGTCCAGGTGGCATTCTCGAACGAGGCGGTGCAGGTCTTGTTCCCCTCGAGCGCCGAGATCAGGGCCGCGTCTCCGGCCCAGGCGGCAAACGAACCCGCGGCGGCGGCGAACAGGAAGACCTGAAAAGCGTGCCGGACGGTGAAGTTCCTCATGTGTGCTCTCCTCTCCTCGCGGCCGGATCGACCAGCTTCCGGCCGATGAGGGCGTATAGACGGATCGTCTGTTCCCGGCCCCGGATGGGTCTCTCCTCGAGAAAGCGCCACTCGAAAGCCTGGCCGGTCATGGCGACCAGCTGTTCGCTTGCAATGATATCGGTTCCGAACTCCTTGTTCAAGCTTTCGAGGCGGGAAGCGGTGTTCACGGTGTCGCCGATCGCGGTGAACTCGGTTTTCCGCATCGATCCGATGTTGCCGACCAGGGCGGGGCCTTCGTGCAGGGCGATGCCGACCTTCAGATCGAACGGATCGACGAGCCGGCGGATTTCCTCCCGTTTCACGAATGCGCGCATCGCAAGGGCCGCATCAGCCGCCTTGACGGCGTATGTCGGCGTGTCGAGCGGGGCGTTGAAAAAGGCCATCAGCCCGTCCCCGAGAAACTTGTCGACGACGCCGTCGTGCGACAGGATGATCTCGGTCAGGCCCTCGAAATACCGGTTCAGGAACTGGACCACCTGGTCCGGGGAACGGTTCTCCGAGAACGTCGTGAAGCCGCGGATGTCGGAAAACATGACGCAGACCTGGCGGCGCGTTCCCCCGAGGAACGCGTCGGGCGACTGTTGTAAAATAGATGATACGATAGAATCGTTCACGTATCGTCCGAACAGCTCCCGGACTTTGCGGCGACCCTCCTCGGCGCGGCGGTACATCCAGAGGGCCGCGAGGGCGCTTCCGGCGATCAGGAGCAGGATCGGGCGGGCCAGGGGAAGCACCGTGCCGGTGGAAAACGCGCGGGTGACGAGGGCGAACCAGGCGGGGCAGCCGAGCAGGGTGAGCAGGAGACCGCTCCGGAGGCTGTTTCCCCAGGCGGCGGTCATCAGGAGGAGCAGAACGGCGATCAGAGCGGGTTCGAACCCGGCGGGCGGCTGACGGAGGAAGCTGCGGCCGATCAGGTTTTCGATGATGTTCCCGTGCAGTTCGATGCCCGACATCAGGCCGGCGGCCGTCATCTTGACGTCGGCGATCTCGACCACCCCCACCAGCAGCGTCTTGCCGGCAAACCGCGCGAGCCGATCGGGATGCTCGTGGATATCGGCAAGCACGTCCTTGAACGACTCGATGGGAATCGCGCCCGCCGGCCCGACGAAATCGATCAGGGCCTCCCGCGCGTCCGGTCCGGGGGAAAGCGGCTTGCCGTCGATGCGGGGCGTGGTGCTGCCCTCGAGGGTGAAGAGACCCGGCCGGGTCAGGCTTGCCACGACGAGGTCGATCGAGGGAAGGAAGCGGCCGGTCTGCGGCTCGTGGCCATACAGGACGGCCGAGCGGACCGTGCGGTCGGGGTCCGTCGAGACGTTGAAGAAGCCCACCTGGCCAAACGGCACCGAGCGCAGCAGGGCGTCCTCGATCGTCACGGGCTGGCCTTTTTCCCAGGTGTAGCCGAGAACGATGCGGAGGCCGAGCTTTCCCGTCGCGAGCACCGCCTCACGGAGAGGCTGGTCGAGACTGAACTGGCGCAGGACCGGGGGCGGAATGACGATGCCGCGGTCGGCGAAGAACCGGCCGATGAACTCACGCAGGGCGAGGTCCGAGCCGGCCTTGAAGACCAGGTCGAGCAGCACCGTCGAAGCCGATGCCTGGCCGACGCCCTTCAGAAACTCGGCGTAGAGCGGGTTCCAGAGATATCCCGGCCGTTCGGCCGCCCGCACCGAGGCGTCATCGATGCCGATGATCCGAAGATCGGCGCTGGGGGCGCGGGGCCCGCGCCAGATGAACCGCTGGTCGATGCTCCAGCGTTCCAGGTCGGCAACGGGCGGCAGCCACAGCAGAAGGGCGGCAAGGCCGCAGAACATCAGTGCCAGCGTGGTGCGTGAAAGAGTCCGCATGGTCGTCTCCGTGGTCCGTGACATTCACAACCCAACGTACCACAGGAGTTCCGGGGACGTGAGACGAATTTCACCAATTCTTCGCCGAATCCGGCACCCCGCCCTAGGGCAATCGGACCCTTTTTGATTGTTCCGGGAGGGACTGGAAGAGGATCGAATGAGCCCGACTGGCGAGTGCTGCCGAGACCGGTCCGTCGGTCGCATCGAGGGAGATCCGCTGGCAGGCGTGGGCGCACACGAGGTGCGCCCACCCGGACCCGGAGGCAGGAAGCCGACTGGTCCGGGTGTCGCCCCGACAGCGAGATCTCCCGAGGAGAACGCGAACGACGGTAACCGGTCCGGCACGCGAGACCGGAGGGCGAATCGATCCTCTGGAAGTCCCTCCCCCCAGCTCGATGGATTGCCGGTTGCCCTGTGTCATGTCCCAGATGTTCGTGCAGAATTGCGGCGGTGTGCTATCATGGCGGCGGTCGCCGACGTTCAGGAGAAGATGGCGGCGGCCAAGGAGGAGGAAGGAATGAGCCTGCGTATCGACGATCATCCCGTTCTGTCGTTCAAGAAGGGGAAGAAGGTGTCGTTCACGTTCGAGGGAAAGCAGATGGAAGGCTATGAAGGCGAGCCGATCGCCGCGGCCCTGCATGCCGCCGGCGTGCGGCTGTTGCGGCACAGCCCGCACAAGCACCGGCCGCGCGGCTTTTTCTGCGCCATCGGCCGCTGCTCGAGCTGCATGATGGAAGTGGACGGCGAAGTGAACGTCATGACCTGCATCACGCCTCTGAAAGCGGGCATGGTCGTGAATCGCCAGGAAGGCCACGGGGTGATCAAGCCATGAGCAGAAAGACGGAAATCCTCGTCGTCGGCGGCGGCCCCGCCGGCCTTTCGGCTGCGATCGTCGCGGCCCAGCTCGGCTCGAAGGTGCTGCTCGTGGATGACAACCCGCACCTCGGCGGCCAGCTCATCAAGCAGACCCATCGCTTTTTCGGCAGCAGCGCCCGGGATGCGGGCATCCGCGGCTTCATGATCGCCGAGGAGCTGTTCAAAGAGGCGGCCGGCCTGAAAAAGAACCTGACGATCCTGCTCAACACCTCCGTCGTCGGCTTTTACGGCGACACCGAGGCCGGCCTGCTTTCGCCGGAGCGGTACGAGAAGGTCACGTTCGAGCGCGTCATCGTCTGCACGGGCGCGGTCGAGAACAGCCTGAATTTCGAAAACAACGATCTGCCCGGCGTCTACGGTGCCGGCGCGGTCCAGACCCTGATGAACGTGCATGGCATCCGGCCCGGGAACAAGATCCTGATGGTCGGCTCCGGCAACATCGGCCTGATCGTCAGCTACCAGCTGATGCAGGCCGGCGTCGAGGTCGTGGGCCTCGTCGAGGCGATGCAGACGATCGGCGGGTATCTGGTGCATGCCAGCAAGATCCGCCGCATGGGCGTGCCGATCTACACCGGCCACACCATCGTCAGCGCGCTCGGCAAGGATGGCGTGACGGGCGCCCGGCTGTGCCGCCTGGACGAGAAGTTTCAGGTGGTGCCGAACACCGAGTTCGACGTGAAGTGCGACTGCATCTGCCTTGCCGTCGGCCTTTCGCCGCTGATCGAGCTGTTCCAGCAGGCCGACTGCAAGATGGTCCACGTCGGCGAGCTGGGCGGCCTGGTGCCGCTGCACGACGTGAACATGCGCACCACGAACCCCCACGTCTACGTCGCGGGCGATGCCTCGGGCATCGAAGAGGCGACGACGGCGATCCTGGGCGGCCGTGTGGCCGGTGCCCGGGCGACCGAGAGCGTTCATGGCGAAAGCGCCGAGGCGGGGAAGGTCGTTTCCGACGCCGTTGCCGAGCTGCGCACCCTGCGCTCCGGTTCGACCGGCGAGCGCATCCGGTGGGGACGCGAGAAGATCGAGAAGGAGATTGCGGCATGCTGATCAACGACGGAATCATCACCCGCGACGAGCTTGCGACGGTTCTGCCGAGCGACGAGCGGTTCAAGAAGGGGCCGGTGGCGATCATCGAGTGTCTGCAGGACATTCCGTGCGATCCCTGCGTTTCCTCGTGCCCGAAAAAGGCGATCACGATGAAGAGCGGCATCACCGACCGTCCGAAGCTGGACGAGGTGAAGTGCATCGGCTGTGGCCTCTGCGTTCCGCGCTGTCCGGGGCTTGCCATCGTCGTTCTCGACATGACCCATGCGGCCCGCTCGGCGGCGCTGTCGCTGCCGTATGAGCTGCATCCGGTGCCGAAGGTGGGCCAGGTGGTCAAGGGGCTCGACCGGACGGGAAAAGCCGTGTGCGAGGCAAAGGTGCTCAAGGTGCTGTCGGCGCCGAAGTTCGACCGGACCCATGTGGTCACCATCGAGATCCCGAAGGACCGCGCCCTGGAAGTTCGCGCGATCCGCGTGGCGTGAGAGGAGGAGATCGGACGATGAAGATCGTTTGCCGTTGTCAGGACATCACCGAAGAGGAAGTGATCGCCGCCATCCGCCAGGGTGCCACGACGATCGACGAGATCAAGCGCCTCGTGCGCGCCGGCATGGGGCCCTGTCAGGGCCGCACCTGCCGCCGCCTGGTGGCCCAGATCATCAGCCGCGAGCTGAAGAAGCCCGCCGGCGACATCTACCCGCCGACCTTCCGGCCGCCGAACCGGCCCGTTCCCTTCAAGCTGATCATGGCCGAGTACGGCGAACAGCTCGAAGCCGAGAAGAAAGCCGCGGAAAAAGCTGCCGAGAAAGCCGCGAAGAAGGCCGCGACCAAGAAGCCCGCCGCGAAGGGAGGAAAGAAGGCATGAAGACTTCCTTCGATGCGATTATTATAGGTGGTGGTATATTAGGCGTCAGCACGGCCTACGAGCTGGCGAAGGCCGGCATGAAGAACATCTGCGTGATCGAGCGGCGGTATCTTGCCAGCGGCTCGACCGGCCGGTGCGGGGGCGGCTTCCGCCAGCAGTGGAGCACCGAGGCGAACACCCGGCTGGCCATCCGGTCGGTGCGGCGGCTCGAGCACATTGAAGAGGAGCTCGGCTACAAGACCGAGTTCTTCCAGGGCGGGTATCTGATCCTCTCGCACAGCGCCGAGGAGACGGCCCAGTTCGAGAAGAACGTCGCGATGCAGCGGCGGCTCGGCCTCGACGTGAAGATCGTCGACCGGGCCGAGGCGAAGAAGATCAACCCGTATCTCGACGTGGACCAGATCGAGTGCGGGACCTGGTGCCCGACGGACGGCCACATCAGCCCGTTCCTGCTGACCCAGGCCTATGCCAACGCCGCGCGGCGGCTGGGCGCCGAGATCCATCTCTGGACGAACGTGACGGGCCTGATGAAGAAGAGCAACGTGTTCTTCGTCATGACGGACAAGGGTGTGACCTACGAGACGCCGATCCTGTTCAACTGCGCCGGTAGCTTCTCGCGCACGATCGGCCAGATGCTCAACGTCGAGATCCCGGTCGATCCCTACCGGCATGAAATTCTCGTCACCGAGCCGGTCGAGAAGCTCTGGAACCCGATGATCATCGATTTCGGCATTGGCCTCTACGCACGCCAGGAGCACAGCGGCGGCGTCGTGATGGGCATGGGCGATCCGAACGAGCCGGTCGGCACCTTCGTCGGCAGCTCGATGCACTTCATGTTCGAGATGAGCCGGCGGTTCACCCTGCTGTTCCCGAAACTCGGGAGTCTGCGCATCGTGCGCCAGTGGGCCGGCCTGTATGAGATGACCGCCGACGCCCAGCCGGTGCTCGGCCCCGTCGATGAGGTCGAGAACTTCTACCAGGCGAACGGCTTCTCGGGCCACGGCCTGATGCTCGCCCCCGCCGTTTCCGAGCTGCTGGCCGAGCAGGTCCTCAAGGGCAAGCCCTCCCTGCCGATCGACGACCTCCACGTCCGCCGCTTCCGCGGCAAACAGGAGTTCCATCGGGAAAAGTCTGTGGTATAATATAATAATAAATAGAAAGAACCCGCGGCCGCGATCCGGCGCCGCGGGTTCGTTTTTTCGGCCGGGTCAGCTGACCGAACCGAGCCAGCCGGCGAGCAGAAAGCGCGGAACCCGGCAGACGAGGCTCGTGACGAACACGATGATGGGTGAGAACCGATGGATCCCGGCGATCCAGCAGGTGGCGCTGTACGGGATGGGGGTGACGGCGCCGACGACGATGACCATGCAGCCATACCGCCGGAAGATGCGGCAGCCGGTGCGGAGCAGGTCGTTGCCGAACCAGCGGCGGAACCGCCAGGGGCCGACCCGGAGACCGATCGCCCAGCCCAGCAGGCCGCCGCAGGCGCTCGCGATCCCGGCAACCAGGGCTGCCTGCAGGGGCCGCTCGCCGCCGAAGGCCGAGCCGAAGACGAACACATCGGGCGGGATCGGCTGGATGATGCCGTCGGCCAGCAGGGTCAGGGTGAACAGGGCCGGATCCCCCCAGGTGTTGACCAGGTAGGTGGCGAACTCTTTCAGGTCGTCGTGAAAATGACTGAACCCCCACAGGCCTGCAACGAGCGCGACCGCCAAAAGCCAGCGGGAGAATGGCATGCGAAGCGGGTTCACCGGGTGGTTCCTCCGGATGATGGGAGTGATGGGGCTGGCTGGTCCAGCAGATGCGGAGAGAGGCCCCGGACGACGCCGACGAAGAAGATCATGCCGATGCCTCCGGCGAATCCGTTGTTGTAGAGGTTCAGCCAGCCGTGGACTTCGCCGAGATGCATGGCCAGAGGCAGGTGCAGCATGCCGGCGGCGAGGCCGGCGAGGGGGCCGAACCGGCCGCAGAACGGGGCGACGGTGCCGGAATACAGGGCCGCGAGCACCGGGCCGGGATCGCCGGGAGACCAGATTTTCGGCAGGCAGATCAGGTAGACACCTGCCAGGGCGGGAAGGATGTTTCGCGGATGCTTGCCGAGACTTCCGAACGCCGTCATTGCCGTGATGGCGGCGAAGGTCGGGCCGTTGACCGGGCCCCCGACGAAGTCCAGATAGGCGAGGCCGCAGCTTCCCACGAGGGCCATGTTGAACAGGGTGGGCCCGAGCCCTCCGGCTTCGACAAAGTTCGACGGCAACTTCCCCGTCTCGGCGAAAATGGCGGACAGCCCTTCCGTAAGAGACTTTCCGTCCTTTCGTGAGAGAAAAACACCCAGAAGGGCCAGGGTCGAAAGCAGGAGGATGAGGAGGCCGTGCAGCAGTTCCGAGGATTCCGTGGCATACAGGAACACCGGCGTGGTTTTCAGGCCGAACCCGCGCATCATCGTCGAGGCGATGATCCCCAGGAATCCTGCGGCCGTGCCGACATTGTAGAGGCTGAAGCCCTGGTGGAGGGTGAGCATGTGGCCGGAGATGCTTGCCAGAAGGAATCCGGCGAGCGTTCCGGCTGCCGCGCCCCCGGCCAGGCCGGCGGCACCGAAGCCGAATCCGAAGCCGAGATGGCTGAACAGCGGTGCAAGGCATGTTCCCAGGAGCATGACGGGGCCGAGCTCCCGAAGCGGCTTTTGGGTAACCCGGGCGAACAGGATGACGCCAAATATATGTGGCCAGATATTCAATAAGTTCTTCCCGCAGAGGCCGAAGGCCGGAACCATGAGGCCGCAGACAAGGAGATATCCTGGGTGTTCGAGCCGGATGACCTTCAGGATGGTCCAGACGATACAGCCCAGCAGGCCGGCATTCAGCAAAGCCGGGCCGATGCCGCCCAGGACCGTGTAATCCGTGAGAAGAAGGCTTGGCGAAAGAAGAATGCGCCAGAGCCCCTCTGCGGCCGCCCCTGATTGAACCGCGAATCCGGCGCCAACGAGGAGAAGACTGTTGGCCAAGAGGAGGAGACGGATGATGGTCAGATCGTGCATGCGTGTTCGTGGTTCAGGATATCATGAACCGTGTCGGGAAAAAGGGGGGGGCGGGGTACCCTGGCGGATTCGGTGACAGGTTGTGTAACATTTCGTCTGTAAATTCGTGACCTATAAGAACGGGTCACCTTCTCCGAAGGTTTAAGTGCTGACAAAAACCGAGGAGGAGAAGAATGACCCGCGATCCCAAGGATACCCTGCT
>JAKQOH010000006.1 GCA_029565415.1 Candidatus Rifleibacteriota bacterium
GCTGATGACCGGATCGGTGTCGTTGCTGACGGCCAGATCGTAGGGCGCCTGCGGGATCGTGTCGTCGCCCGAGCGGAGGGTCACCTGCACGGGATCCGAGTTCTCGCTCTCGGTATAGTCCTCGTTGAACGAGCGGATGACGTAGGTGTACTGCTCGGCCGAGGTCTTGATCACCGAGGTGTCGACGTATCCGGGCGTGTCCTGGGGAACCGAGGAGATCCACTGGACGCCGCCGGCGCTCGTCGAGAGGCCGCGGTAGATGTTGTAGCCCTTGATGCGCATGCCCGTGACCTTGTCCCAGGCGATGTACACGTTCTCACGCGAAGCGCGCACCTTGATGTTCACGACACGGGGCGGGCGCTGTTCGACGGGAAGGCCGGCGCGGGCCTGGATCGCATTCGTGCGCGACAGGTCCGACTCCTTGCCCTGCGTGTCGAAGGCCGACAGCTTGTAATAGTAATACTGGTCGTTGACGAGCCCGTTCTGATTGTCGTTGTCCAGATACGTGGGCGCAGCCACCTGGCCGACGGTCGAGATCAGCGTGAACGGTCCGCCCGAGTTGTTCGAGCGGTAGATTTTGTAACCGACCAGATCTGCTTCGGTATTCGCGCTCCAGGTGAGCAGGATGGCACGCTCCTTGCCCACGCCGACGACGTTGGTCGGGATGTTCGGGGCCTCGAAATCGGTCAGCCCCGCATCCTTCTTGACGCCGGTGGTGCAACCGAACAGGGTGAACATCATGAACAGCATGACGCCGGCCATGAGGCTCCTTCTGTATCTAGCTGATGTCACCGTTCTCAGCATAGGGTTCTCCTTTTCATGCACAGCTTGGCACATACCACGGATGATTCATCGGCAGTCGGCGTGAAAGAGTTAACGAAAAATGCGCGCCTCTCACCCGCACGACAGAACCTCGGCCTCCCGGATCGCCTTCTTCATCTCGGACACCGCCCGTTCCAGTCCCGACAGCACGGCTCGGGAAATGATACTGTGGCCGATGTTGAACTCCTCGAGCCCCGGCATCAGCACAAGGTCCTGGACGTTCCAGTAGGTGATGCCGTGGCCGGCGTTCACGCGCAGCCCGAGCTTTTTGGCACGGGCTGCCATGTCATACAGCTTCTGCCGCTCGGCCTCGTGTTCTGCCTCGCTCATGGCATCGGCATAGCGACCGGTATGCAGTTCGATGAACGAGGCGCCGGTTTTCGCCGAAGCCTCGACCTGCTTCTCGTTCGCATCGATGAACAGACTGACCGCGATACCGGCCTGTTTCAGCCGGGAAACGGCGGCCTTGACGGTGTCGAACGCGCCGGCCACGTCGAGCCCGCCCTCGGTCGTGACCTCCTGACGGCGTTCGGGAACCAGCGTCGCCATGTCCGGCTTCACCGACTCGGCGATCTTCAGGATCTCCTCGCTCACCGCCATCTCGAGATTGAGACGGGTACGCACGCTCTGACGCAGGATCCGGACATCCCGATCCTGGATATGGCGGCGGTCCTCCCGCAGATGGACGGTGATCCCGTCGGCCCCGGCAAGCTCGGCCAGCGCGGCGGCCCCGACCGGGTCGGGCTCACGGCCCATGCGCGCCTGGCGAATGGTGGCGACATGATCGATGTTGACTCCGAGCTTGATCATCCTATACCTCCGAATATATCACGAACCTTGTTTCAGGCACGCTGAATGAACGAGAACAGGCTTCCCTGGCGCCCTTTCTGGCCGCGGTACGAGAAATACCGCTCACCCAGGCACATCGTGCAGTCGCTCACGTAGCGGATTCGTTCGAGCGAAACGCCGCGCCGCAGGGCCTGGACGACGTTGAGCCCGCGCAGGTCGAGATGCCACTTCACACCCCGCGAGAACAGCCCCATGAAGCCTTCGTCGGCATCGCGGAAGGTGGGCGGCACCTCCGGTCCCAACTCCAGGCAGCAGCTTCCGATGCAGGGGCCCATCGCGACGTTGAGCGAAGCCGGCGAGACGCCGAACCGGTCGGCGAGAACCGCGATCGTCTTCCCCGTGATGTCGTCGCGGGTGCCCTTCCATCCGGCATGCACGGCCGCCACCACGCCCTCGTTCCAGAGCAGGACGGGCAGACAGTCGGCCGTGAACACGCCGATGGGAATCCCCCGTTCGGCGGTGACGACGGCATCCCCGTCGCCCTGATCGCCCGGCACGGAAGCCGAGGTCACGAAATGGATATGCGAACCGTGGATCTGGGTTCCCCAGCGCGGCGCGGCCAGATGCTGGTCACGCACGATCTCGAGGGCCTGCCAGGCGCGTTCCGCAACCGCTGGATCCTGGCGATAGAAGCCGAGATCCCCGTCCGCGCGCTCGGAAAAAGCGGCGAGAACCGCTCCGTCGCGAATCAGGTGCATGTCAGGAGCCGGCGGTCAGGGTCGCGATCATCCGTTCGGCGAGATCATCGACGGCATCACGCTTCATCGAAACCTCGCGCACGCGCCGCAGGGTGCGCACGGCGTCGTCGACCCGGCCCTTCTTCGAGTAGAGCGAGCCGAGCACGATATAGGCCTCCTTGAGACCGCGATCGAGAGCGATGGCGCGCTTGCACTCCTCGTAGGCATCCTTGAGGCGGCCCTGGTTGTAATGCAGCAACGCCAGATCCTTCACGGCCTCGGCATTCTCGGGGTGCATCTCGAGGGTCTTGCGGAACTCGAGTTCGGCCATATCGTATTTGCCGGCTCGGAAAAAGTCCTTGCCCATCTCGAGATGGGTGCGGGCCGATTCGCGGTTCTTCTCGTCGAGATCCTTGCGGGCCTTGAGCAGCAGGCTGCGGGCCTGCCGGCCGATCCCCGACTCCCCGGCAACGGCGACAATCCGCTCGAGCTCGGATGCGGCTTCGTTCACCAGACCCCGGTCGATATACGACTGGCAGAGGGCGTATTTCTTTTCGAGCGCACGCTCCTGCCCGATCGAAAGCTCCACCGAGCTCCGCTGCGGCGCCGCATACCCGCTCTGCACCGCAGGCCGGGCCGAAAACGCGGAGGCCGGGGCCTGGGGAATGGCGGCCGTGGGGCTCACGAGGCTGAACTCGTCGCCAGCGCCACCTGTTGAGGCGGCGAACTGCTCGGCGCCGGGAACGGCGCTGACCGGGGTGAAGCTGGTCGGAGAATCATTTGCCTCGGAACGGGCATCGTAGGCTCCGAGCCGGCTTCCCTTCCCCTTGCGTTGCATGAACTCGGAAAGGCGGGAGCTGCCCTGGATCGACTTCACGTTCGCGAAGTAGTAGGAGCGGCTGTTGCTGTTGAGCTGTTTCAGCTTTTTCTCGACGTGCCGTTTCACCGGCGAGCCTGACGGGGCCTTCGTGAGAGCCTGCTGATACACGTTGATGGCCTTGTTGTTCTGGCCGGTCTTCTCATAACACTCGGCGAGCGGGATGTAGGCGCGCACATAGCCCGGATTCAGCTTGAGGGCGGCGAGGAAGCTCCGGCCGGCCTCGGCGTAGTTTTTCCGGGTGAACTCGCACAGCCCGATGTTGAAGTAGGCCTTGAAGAAGCCGGGATCGAGACGGACCGCGGACTGGAAATGCCGGATCGCCTCGTCGTGCCGGCCGGCTTTGTAGCAGGCCCAGCCGAGCGAGTCCCGGAAGCTGGCCGAGTCCGGCTCGAGCTCGACGGCCCGCTGACAGAGCTGGACGGCCCGCTGCGCATCGACCTCGAGGGTCGCGAGGAGGAAACCGAGGTTGTTGAGGGCCGAAGAGTAGTTGGGATTCAGCCCCAGCGCCCGCTCGTAAGCCGCGGCGGCGCTCTTCATGTCGCCCGTCTTCTCGAGGGCGAACCCGAGATTGTGAAACGCCTCGGCCATGTCGGGCCGCGCCCGGACCGCCTGGCGCAGGTCATCGGCCGCCCCGACGTAGTCTTTCTCTTGCAGTTTCTGGGTGCCGCGCACGTACATCCGCATCCCGGCATCCTGGTAGTTGGGCAGGGTGTCGAGCGTCAGCGCGACGACGGGAACCGCCGCCGACAGCCATGCCAGCATCAGTCCCAAGCTCAATTTGTTCATCGTCTCGCCTCCTGCGGCTATTTCTCCTGCCCAACAGCCACCATCGGCAGATTCGCCCCAGAACCGAAGCCTCGAATCACCACACCCCTCACCCCGAAACTCCCATCCCGTTCTTCTCCGATCCCTTAGGCCATCTGCGACATCTGCGTCATCTGATGAGCCGGCGTGTTCGTTCGGCGGCTGTTGCAGGATGGGGCGGGATCGACTATTCTGAGGCGGCAAGAGGATCACACGAACCATTCAGGGAGGCAGCATGGAAAAGCGCACAAAGATCGTCGCGACGCTGGGACCGGCATCCGCATCGGCGGAGGTCATCGCGAACCTGATCGAAGCGGGGGTCAACATCTTCCGCCTCAACTTCTCGCACGGCACGCACGACAGCCACCGCCAGCTCATCGAGACGGTGCGGGGCGAGGCCGGGCGCCTGGGCAGGCACATCGGCCTGCTCGGCGATCTGTGCGGCCCCAAGATCCGCATCGGCACCTTTCCGAACGGCTCGGTGACGCTGAAGGCCGGCCAGAGCTTCACGCTGAGCCAGAATCCCGACCTGGTCGGTTCCGAAACCGGCATCGGCACCTCCTACCCGTATCTGGTGAAGGATCTCAAGCCCGGCGACACGGTTCTTCTCGATGACGGCAACCTCACCCTGCGCGTCGCCTCCAAGAGCGCCGACGCCGTGACCTGCACGGTCGTCGACGGCGGCGTGCTCAAGACCAAGAAGGGCATGAACATGCCCGGGGCGAACCTCTCGGTCGAGACGATCACCGCGAAAGACCGCGAAGACCTGAAGTTCATGATCGCCCAGGAGCTCGACTTCGTGGCGCTGTCCTTCGTCCGCCGCGGCGAGGATCTGCGCGAACTGCGCAAGCTGATCGGCCCCAGCCCCATCCGTGTGGTGGCGAAGATCGAAAAGCCCGAAGCCCTCGACGATCTCGAGGCGATCCTGGCAGAAACCGATGCCATCATGATCGCCCGCGGCGATCTGGGCGTCGAGATGCCGATCGAGAAAGTTCCCGCGATCCAGAAGCACATCATCACCCGGTGCACCCGGCGCGGCATCGTGGTCATCACGGCGACCCAGATGCTCGAGTCGATGATCTCGAATCCCCGGCCGACCCGCGCCGAGACGACCGACGTGTTCAACGCCGTCATGGACGGCACCGACGCGATCATGCTGTCGGGGGAAACCGCCGCCGGCGCTCACCCGGTGGAGGCGGTCCGGACGATGTCCGCCATCGCCGCCGAGGCCGAACGGCTGCACTGCGACACCACCGACACCCTGCTTCCCGAAGTGAAACACGACATCGAGGATATCATCGCGCATGCGGCCTGCGAATCCGCCGTCAACATCGGGGCGAAAGCCATCGTGCCGTTCACCCACAGCGGGAATACCGCCCGCAATGTTTCGAAATACCACCCCTCCGTTCCGATCTACGCGTTGACCCCGAAACCCGAAACCTGCCGTCGTCTCTCCCTCTCCTGGGGCGTCGGATCGATCCAGATCGAGGATCTGCGGGACACCGACGCGATGATCGCCTGCGCGGAAAAAACGGTTCGCGAGCACGGGCTGGCGAAGCCGGGCGACGCGATCGTGATCGTCGCCGGCGTTCCGCTCGGCGTCAAGGGCAACACCAACATGATCAAGGTTCACCGGATGCGCTGAAACGCATCGTCAAGAGCGACGCCCGGCGGAAATCCGCCGGGCGTCGCTCTTGTATATCAAGAAATATTATTTGTCTTCGTTTTCATCCTTCACGAAGTAGTAACCGCATTTGCCGACCGTATGCGGGAACACATCCTGCTCGTTGAAGGGGTAGGTTTTGCAGACTTCGGGTTTGGTCTCGTGGATCTGGCACAGCAGCATGTCGCCATGCTTGAACAGAAAGGGGCAGTTGAAGGAGGCTTTGCAGCACTCACCGCACCCTTTGCACTCGCCCCGCCGGCGGCGCAGCCCGTCCGCGACCTCGTCCTTCTTCAGCAGCATCAGATACCGCCGCTTGACCTGCATCTTGAAGGAGGTGATGAATTTCTTGTATATCCGCGTCATATGCTTCGTTCTGCTCCAGCCAGTGTGTGCCCGATCCGGGAACGGACCGGGATGATTATACCGCCGCGGGTTTTCGCTCGTCAATCAACCCCGCAGCGGCAGATCAGCCGAGGCGGAAGAAGCGCTTGATCCGTTCGAGGATGACGGTGCCGGCAGCCGTTTCCGGGACGGCCTGGTGCATTCCCGTGCGCCGGGTGACGGGCTCGTCCCCGCTTCCCCGTCCTGCGGCCTGGTTGGCAGCCTCACGCTCGGCGAGCACCTCGCTGAGAATACGCGCCATTTCACTGTTTTCATGCAGGATATGGCTCATGACGTCCTGGGAAAGGCACAGCAGCAGCGTCTCTTCCTCGGCCACGATCGTCGCGGATCGCGGCTCACCGGTCAGCAGCGACATTTCGCCGAAGAACTTCCCGGCCGCCAGCGTCGCCACCTTGCCCTTTTCCCGGTTATCGAGGTAGACGCCGACCGAGCCTCGTTCGATGAGGAAGAACTCGGTGCCGGCTTCGCCCTTCCGGACGATCTCCTCGCCGGTTTCATACCACTGTTCCTTCAGGCGTTCGGCGATGTGCGCCTTGTGGGTTCGGCCCAGCTCGGCCAGAAAATCGACATTCTCGATCAGGCCCAGCCGGCGCTCGATCATCTCGGCCCGCTGATCCTTCTCGGGATGGGTGTAGACTTCGCGGATCGGATACGGGATCACGATGCCGTCGCGCTTGAGCCGGTACCAGATCCGCGACAGCAACTGATCCTGGACGGTCGGATGGTAGGCGGAATCGCTGATCCAGTAGCGCACCCGGTACGAGATGCTGAAATCCCCGAACTGTTCCATGAAAATCTGGGGCGGCGGGGACTTGAGGATCCCCTCGACCTGGGAACATGCTCCCAGAAGCGCCTTGCGGGCCTGGTCCGGTGAGGCATCGTACGAGAGGCCGATCGTGAAATCGCGATGCAGCAGCCCCGGCCGCAGCATATAGTTCATGATTTCTTTCTTCGCGATGTCGTTGTTCGGCAGCACGATGAGATCCCGGGTCGTCGTCCGCAGCGTGGTCGCCCGCCAGTTGGACTCGACGACCTTTCCGATATAGCCGGCCACCTTGATCCAGTCGCCGATGCGGAACGGCGGCGAGAAGTGCACCGAAAGCCCCGAGAACAGATTCCCGAGAACGTCCTGCAGGGCGAGACCGATGACCATGGTGAAGACGGCCGAGGTGGTGAGCAGCGGCGTGATGTCGATGCGGTAGGTGGTCGACAGGATCGACAGACCGACCAGCATATAGACGACGACCTTCAGGAGCTGCTCGAAGATCGTGGGCACCTCGGTTTCGCGCCGTTCCCGGAGGTAGTAGCCGATGCCGCCGGCGAACAGCGCTTCTCCCAGCAGCAGAACGGCGTTGAGCCGGACGAGGAGTTCGCAGGTCGCCAGCCAGGCCGACCGGCTCTTGAACAGGGGGGCGAGATTGAGGCCGAGATCGACGGCGAGGAAGGCGAGCAGGAGATACCCGGGAAGGCGGACGGCGGCGATCAGTTTCGCCATCAGGCCCTTGCCGTCCGGCGAGCGGCGTTCGATGCCCGCGATGACCCAGCGCCAGAGCAGGATGCCGGCGACCAGGAAGATGAACCCTGCCAGGAAGGCGGCCAGCCCCTCATCAAGCGTTCCGCTCAACCACTGTTTCAACCAGGCCATCCACCCCTCCGGCCGACGAATTTTCATCACTCCGGCTGCCGATTTTTCGACAGCGCCGAATTTTCTGCTGTCAAATTATCGGTACAATGCCGATTTTCATGAAGGAGATACTTGGCACGCACGTTGCGTGATACTCGCGCAACACGTCCAAAGATCAAAACAAACAAACCATAAGCACATAAAACAGGAGGGTATCTCAATGAATAAGAACCTGCTTCTTTCGGCTCTGGTTATCAGCACCCTGACCATCGCCCCCGTCTACGCCGGCAACCCCGGTCAGAGCGGCCAGTCCGGTCAGTCGGGTCAGAGCAGCCAGCAGAGTGGTCAGAGCGGCCAGTCCGGCCAGAGCGGTCAGAGCGGCCAGTGCGGTCAGCACAACGGCGGCGGCTGCCATCAGAAGCCCGGGTTCTTCCAGAAGGTGAAAGCCTCCTTCAAGAAGGGGTTCGAGAACGGCAAGAAGGCCGGCACCAAGGCGTTCGACGCGGTCCAGAACAAGGTCATGGACGCCGGCGTCGCGGTCAAGAAGGGTGTCACCGGCAAGAAGTGCAAGACCTTCGTGAAGGGCCACTACAACAGCGACGGTTCCCACACCAAGGGTCACTTCCGCAAGGTCTGCAAGAGCAGCTGCAAGAAGTCCAAGTAATCGACCAGCCAACCAGGCCGCTCCCGAAGGCAATCTTCGGGGGCGCTTTTTCTTCGCCTTGAATGGACGCGGCTTTTTCGCTACCATACCCGCATGATGATCGATCTGATACGCCGGTTCGAGTTCCGGGCGATCTCCTACGAGGAAGACGCCTCCTCGCTCGTCGATATGCACCGCTGTTTCGAGCAGCTCGAGGGCGGCTGGTTCGACGATGAAGTCACGGCCCGCCGCCATCAGAAGATCGTCGCGCGCTGCCCCGGCTCCTCCTGGGTGTTGAGCTGCGAGCGGATGATCTTTGGGTATGCCGATCTCGTCCAGAAGGCCGGGGGAATCGGCAGCGTGCCGCGGTGGCGCATCCATCCTGACTTCCGGCAGCCCCCCGTCGCGCGCAAACTCTTCGACGGCCTTCGCCAGGAAGCGCTCAAGCGCGGCTGGAGCAGTCTCGAACTGTTCGCCGACACCGCGGAGGTGCGCGAGGACCTGGCGGGCATCGGCCTGCAGCCCGACCGGTGCTACTACTGGGCGAACCCCGCCGACGTGGTTTCGGAAACCCGCGTGGAGCATCGCAGCGAGATCCATTTCGACCCCGACGCCCTCGTGCGCGAAGGCTGGCAGTCGTTCCTCGGCTCGCCGCTCGCGCTGCGTTTCGTGCTGACGCGGGCGTTTATGGCGTCGTCCTACGCCGCGTTCCGGTACACCGCCCCGAAGTTCTGGCGGCTGTCCGTCGAGGGAAACGAGTATCTGGCCTGTTACGACGGCCGGGAGTGGCACGTGTTCCGTCACGGCCGCAGCGATGCCGACGCCGAGGCGGTTCAGCCGATCCTGGCAATCCTCGACGCGCTCCAGCCGGCCCGCATCATGCTCAGCGAAAAAGCGGGCGAGATTGCCGGCGCGTTTCCCGCCTCGGATCAGCGATTCTGGGATTTCTTCATCGACCGAACCGGTTGACACCGGATTTTCCCGCCCCTATCATGCGGAGACTCTCCGCCTACGGGCGGACACACCTTCAGGAGGCCTTAGATGAGACTGGCAAGCATCGTGTTTGTCCTGATACTGACGACCCTGGTCCTGGTGACCTCTTCGGCATGGGCGATCCGCGTTATCTGCCCCGCGTGCAACACGCTCGCCGAGCTGACCGACACGACCTGCAAGAAGTGCGACAGAGAGCTGAACAAGTGCCTCAAGTGCGGCACGCTGAATCCGGTTTCCGCCGACTTCTGCGAGGGTGAGGATTGCGCCGAGCCGCTCGCCGAAATGCGCCTTCTGGGTCAGATCGACGCAGAAACCCGCCAGGAGCTTCGTCTGGGCCAGTCGGAACGCGCCCAGCTCGATCGCGAACTCCAGTCGATCTCCTACCTGCTCGAAAAGGATCCCTCCCAGGCCAAGAAACTGCTGTTCCGGCAGGCCCGCATCTACCGGCAGATGAACTTCCCCGCCAAGGAAGCGGTGGCCTGGCAGGAGTATCTGCAGAAGTTCCCCGACACGAAGAAGAAGCCCGTCATCGATGTGTTCCTTTCCGAAGCCCTTCGCAAATGGGGGTATCTGTTCTACATGCAGGACGATCCCGAGACGGCGCTGAAGAAGTATGAAGCCTCCGTCGCCTGCAACCCGGCGAATGCCGAAGCCTGGCTCTGGGTCGGCCGCATCCGGAACGAGCAGAAGGACCGCAAGGGCGCGGCTGATGCCTACATGAAGGCGCTCGAAGCCGAGCCGGGCAACCGGACCGCGATCCACTTCCTGCGCGGCGCGAAGCGGCAGATTCCGGCCGAGCTGCTCAAGGCGGCGAAGAAGGCTCCGAAGGCCGCTCCCGCGAAATCCGCGCCGGCGAAGACCGAGCCCGTGAAGGCGGCAGAGCCGGCACCGGCCGCCGCTTCCGCGCCGATCACCGTCGCCCCGGCGGATGCGAACACGCCCGCCACGGGCAACTGAGGCAGTCCCCATGGAAGATCCGCGCCGGCTCAAGGATATCGCGACCCAGTTTTTCGCCGATATCGCGCCGCGCGGCGTCAAGGAGCTGGACAGGCTGTTCGAGCAGTGGAAATGCGGCCTGCCCAAGAAGCAGGAAGTGAACTTCGGCATTGCCATGCCGCCGGTGATGCGCGAGCGTCTCCTGAGCGACATCGGCATTGCCGAAGTTCGCACCGAGCCTGCCCAGCAGCGGTACATCGGCTGGCTGAACGTGCTCAACCGGCTGATGGAGAAAAACATCGAAGAGCTGCTCGACATGAGCCCGGAAGACCTGACGGGCCTGATCTGGAAGGAGGGGCGCCGGCTCGGGCTGCGCGATCCCGAGATCCAGGAGCTCGCATCGGTGCTGCCGCACTGGGTTCAGAAGATCTCGAGCAAGGTCATCTTCGAGTTCTCGCCCATCAACGTGTACGAAGTGACCGGCTCGGGCGCCGGGAAAGAGCCGCAAGCGCCGACGACTCCCCACTCCGGCGCAGTGTTCAAGGGCATGATCGGCCGGTCCGAGAAGATGCAGTCGATCTTTTCCTGCATCGAGCGGATCAGCGCCAGCAATCTTTCGGTCCTGATCCAGGGCGAGAGCGGCACGGGCAAGGAGCTCGTCGCCCACGCGATCCACATGAACTCCCCGCGGGCGAACGAGCCGTTCATCGCCGTCAACTGCGGCGCCCTGCCCGACTCGATCATCGAGAGCGAACTGTTCGGCTACGAAAAAGGCGCCTTCACCGGGGCCGTCGGCCAGAAGATCGGGTATTTCGAGATCGCCAACCGCGGCACCATCTTCCTCGACGAGATCTCGGAAACGTCGCTCCACACGCAGGTCAAGCTGTTGCGCGTGCTGCAGGAGCGGAAGATCCGGCGCGTCGGCGGCGTCAAATCCATCGACATCGACATCCGCGTCATCGCGGCCTGCAACCGGGATCTGCCGTCTCTCGTGCGCGAGGGGCGGTTCCGCCACGATCTGTATTACCGCATCAACGAGATGACGATCACCCTGCCGCCGCTGCGGGAACGCCAGGGGGATCTGCCGCTGCTGATCGAGTATTTCCTGGACAAGTTCGCCCGGGAAAACGGGAAACCCGGCCCTACGATCGACGCTTCGGCCCGCCGTCTGCTGTTCGGCTACGCCTGGCCCGGCAACATCCGCGAGCTGGAAAACGTCCTCAAGCGGGCGGTGGTGCTCGCCGACAAGGTGATCATGCCCTCGCACCTGCCCCCGAACCTGACCGAACGCGGGACCTCGGTCGGGTCGGCGTCGCGCAGTGCCGTTCCCGCGGGAAGCCTCGAGGATCAGCTTCTGGAGGCCGAGCGCGCGATCATCGTCCAGTCGCTTGAAAATAACGACCACAATGTTTCTCTGACCGCCAAGGTGCTGCGCATTTCCCGCCGCACCCTGCAGCGCAAGATGAAGCAGCTCGGGATCGACCGCGGGGCCGACGCCTCCCCCGACGACGGGGATCTCCCGGAAGAATGACCCCGGAATCTCCCGGCAACGGCTGCGGCCTTCGACTATATAGCCGATACAATATCACGCCGCGCGGTCCCCGGCAGCCATGAACGCCGGACATCCCCGCGGAGGCGGGTGGTTTCTGCTGATTCTCGTTGCGGGAGCGGTGCTGCGGTTCGCCTTTCTCGGCACGGAATCCCTCTGGGAAGACGAAATCGGCTCCCTGATCATCGCCCGGATGCCGGTCGGCGAGATCCTCGGCATGCACCGCACGACGAACGAGTTCCATCCGCCCCTCTATTTTTTGTTTCTCCACGTCTGGATCCGCCTGTTCGGGGAAACCGAGATCGCCGTCCGCTCGCTCTCGGCCGTCTGCTCCACCCTCTCGCTGGGACTCGTCTACGTCTGCGGGCGGCGGCTGTTCGGCCGGGAGGCCGGCCTCCTGGCGATGGGCCTGCTCGCCCTTTCCACGTTTCACATCCGGTATGCCCAGGAGGCGCGCAACTACGCCCTGACCGTGCTGCTGGGCATCGCCTCGTTCCATACCCTGGCACGCTGCCTCGAGCGGCTCGATCTGCGCAGAGCCGCCGCCTGGGTCGTTTCCACGACGGCGCTGCTGTATACGAATAACCTCGGGCTGCTCGTCCCGTTCGCGCAGAACCTGTTCGTCTTTCTGTGCGCCCCCTTCCCCGAATCGCAGGACAAGCGCCGGTGGCTGCTGGCACAGGGTGCCGTGCTGATCCTGTTCGCCCCCTGGCTGCCCGTATTCCTCTCCCAGCTCGCCTCGGCCCAGAAAAGCTTCTGGATCTCCCCTCCCGACCTTCAGTCGATGCTCGACACACTCCTGGAATACGGCGGGAGCCTGGTTTCCTGCCATGCCACCCGGGAGGGCGACAGGACGGCCGCCGTCGTCACGCTCTGCCTGGTGATCGGCTCAGCCCTCGCATCCTTCTCCGATAACGGGGAATCCCCCCGCGACCGGCGCCTCAGGATCGCCCGCAACCCCGCTCTTTGTCTGACTCTCCTCTGGTTCGCGGTCCCGCTCGGCATCCCCTACCTGCTCTCGCTCGTCGGACAGCCGGTGTTCATCCCGCGCATCACCATCCTCGCCTCGGTCGCCCTGTTCCTTCTGGCCGCCCGCGGGCTCTCGCTGTTGCCCGGCGAGCGCCTGAAGAAGCTCCTCGCGGGGGCAACGGCGGCCTCCATGATACTATCTCTCTTCATCTATTATACGACCCCCGACAAGGACCAGTGGCGGGAAGCGGCCGCACTCGTTGCCGAATCATCCCGGCCCGGGGAGACGATCGTCGTCGCGTCGGCACGGTGCAGATATTCGTTCGAGTATTATTTCGCCCCGAAAGACCGGAGGATCCTCCCCTTCCCGGTCTCCTCGCACGAGATCAACGACAAGACGGTGTCTGAGCTGATGCCCCTGATCGGGCATGCCCCTCGCCTCCAGCTCGTCCTGTCCTATCACACGTTCGGGAACGCAAACCTGCTTCTCGAGCGGCTCGCCCCGATCTACAGGCTCATCGGCCACCGGGAGGTGTTCGGCATCCAGGTAATCCGGCTGGAAACCCGCGCCACTGAAGGCGCCGCCGAGTGATCAGAAGCGGTAGCCTTCCATGTATCCGACGCCGGCGAAGAGCGGGCCCACGAAGCCCGCAAACAGCCCGGACAGGGTGAGAAACGCCCCGAGATTCGTCTTGATCATCGCCGCCGGGCCCTGATAATACGGGAAGAACAGCAGCGGTGAGAGGAGGATCGAAAACACGAACCCAATCCCGAACAGCACGAACAGGATGTCCCACAGAGACTCCTGCGAGGCCGATGGGGCCTCGCTGGAAGTCTGGCCACTCTTCAGACGCTGAAACACGCCCATGATCCCGGCAAAGGCGAGGAACATCAGAGCCAGCGCCATTCCGCTGACGGTTCCACGGTAAAGGGCAAGCGGGATGTCCTCGGCGTACATGCCGAGAAGCCGGCCGATGGAGAGCCGGGCCATCGCCCGGGGTTCTTCCGCGAGCAACGTTCCCCCCGGGCCGATCATCCCCAGCGCCAGGTAATCCTGCCACATGCAGCCGAGAAGGAAGAACCAGAAACCGACGGCCGCCGTGCGCGCAAAGCAGCGGGGGCTCGGAATCGGCTTGGGAGCCCTCGCGAACTCCCACAAATATTTTATATAAGCAAGATAATATATTATAGCGAACAGATATCCCATTGTCCGGGGCCTTTCCCCAGCGCAGGGGTCTCAGAGCCCCGGCGTCGTCAGGAGGGTCACGCCGTAGACCAGCTTCGCCATCTGTTCGGCGCTTTCGGCGACGAACTCGAAACGGTCGTCGGACGTGCGCTTGAGTTGGGGGATCCAGGAAAGCCGGTCGTGGAGGTTGACGTCCGAAACGCGGATGCCGAGCTGCAACGGGGGCGAGATGGCGGGCGGTTCGATCGTCCCCGCGGATTTCACGCCTCTCTTGATCTCCTCGCGCAGCGCGTCGCACACCATCTTCGGATGGATGCAGATGGCCGAGCTGACGCCGATCGGATACTTCGTGATGACGGTCGGCGTGGCGGGCATATTCGTGTTCGCCTGCTCGATCGTTTTCGAGTCTCCCGAGATCAGAATCGTCGGCACCTTGTATTCGCCGGCCACGAGCGAGAGGATATCGAACTCTCCGATGGGGGCCCCGAACAGTTCGAACCGCAGATGCCCCGCGTAGGTGTGCGGGATGACGCCCTCGCGTGAACCGGATCGGGCATGCGCGCCGAGCAGGACCAGGCCGCCGAAGGTGCTGTCGAGGTGGTCGAACCCGGCGGTCGGCCGGAATCCGCCCCGGATCAGCATGACCTGGGAAGGAAGCCGCTCGAGCAGCAGGTTGCGGCCGCAGCCGTGAAAATCGTTGATGTAGATCTCTTCGACGCCGGCCTCCAGGGCACCGGCGCAGACGGCGTTCACCTCATCGGTGAACTGGCGGCGGGCCTGTTCGATCTCGGGTGAATCACCATCGCCGATCTGGACCGGGGAAACGACGCCCGCGATTCCCTCCATATCTGCAACGATATATAGTTTCATCCGGGTCGCTCGCTCCTTTTCTCTGGGGTGAACCCCTCATGGGGTGTGGTTTGACAGGTCATGCTACCATATCCGGCATGACGACACCAACCGCGAACAACCGCCTCGACCTCGTCAGCCCCTTCCAGCCCCGCGGCGACCAGCCGCGCGCCGTCGAACAGCTCGTCGATTGGATCGAGGCCGGCCATCGGTACACCACCCTTCTCGGCGTCACCGGTTCGGGCAAGACGTTCACGATGGCGAGCCTCGCGGCCCGTCTGCAGCGGCCCGTTCTCGTCATCACCCACAACAAGACGCTCGCCGCCCAGCTCTACAGCGAGTTCAAGGAGTTCTTCCCGGGAAACGCCGTCGAGTATTTCGTGAGCTACTACGACTACTACCAGCCCGAAGCCTATATTCCGACCACCGACAGCTACATCGAGAAGGATTCGGACATCAACGAGGAGATCGACCGGTTCCGCCACTCGGCCACCTCTTCCCTGTTCATGCGCCGCGACGTCATCGTCGTGGCCTCGGTGAGCTGCATCTACGGCCTCGGATCGCCGGAAGACTACCTCGAGCTGCGCATCTCGCTGCGCCAGGGCGACCTGCTGCCGCGCCAGGAGCTGCTGCGCCGCCTGACCGACATCCAGTATTCCCGCAACGACATGGATTTCCACCGGTCCCGGTTCCGGGCCCGCGGCGAGACCGTCGACATCTTCCCCGCTTCGAGCGAGGAGGCGATCCGGGTGCGGTATTTCGGCGACGAGATCGACCGGATCGAACGGTTCGACCCGCTCACTGGAGAGGTCATCGCCCGCCCCGAGGCGATCGAGATCTTCCCCGCCCAGCACTTCGTGACGACGCTGGAGAAGAAGGAGCGCGCGTTCGCGGCCATCGAGGCCGAGATGGCCGACCGCGTGAAGCTGTTCGAGAGCGGCGGAAAGGCGATCGAGGCCCAGCGCATCAACGAGCGCACCCGGTATGATCTCGAGATGATGAAGGAAACGGGCTTCTGCAAGGGCATCGAGAACTACTCGCGCCATCTCGCCGCGCGCGAGCCGGGAAGCGCCCCCGACACGCTCGTCGATTACCTTCCCAAGGACTGCCTCATCATCCTCGACGAGTCGCACATGACCGTTCCGCAGTTGCGGGGCATGTGCCATGGCGATCGCAGCCGCAAACAGACCCTCATCGATTTCGGCTTCCGGCTGCCTTCGGCGCTCGACAACCGCCCTCTCAACTTCGAAGAGTTTCTCGGCCGCAAGCGACAACTGCTGTTCGTTTCGGCCACTCCCGGCCCCTGGGAGCTCGAGGTCTCGGAGGGCCGCGTCGCCGAGCAGCTGATCCGGCCCACCGGCCTGCTCGACCCGAACATCACCGTCGTGCCGACCGAAGGCCAGATCGATCATCTGATGGACCGGATCCGCGACCGGCTGGACCACGGCGAACGTGTCCTCGTCACGACCCTCACGAAGCGCATGGCCCAGGAACTCTCGGGGTATCTCACCCAGATGGGCATCCCTGCCCGGTATCTGCACGACGAGATCGAGACGCTCGAGCGCATCGAGATCCTGCGCGATCTGCGCGCCGGCGTCTTTTCGGTGCTGGTCGGGATCAACATGCTGCGCGAAGGCCTCGATCTGCCGGAAGTCTCGCTCGTCGCCATCCTCGACGCCGACAAAGAGGGATTCCTGCGATCCGCCTGGGCGCTGATCCAGACCTGCGGCCGCGCGGCCCGCAACGTCCGGGGTGAGGTGTTCATGTATGCCGACAAAATCACGCCGTCGATGAAGCAGTGCATCGACGAGACCGCCCGCCGCCGCGAGATCCAGCAGCGACACAATCTGGAAAACGGCATCGAGCCGGCTTCGATCGTGAAAAAGCTGCCCAAGGTGTTCCTGCCGGGCCAGGAAGGCGGCGCCGAAACGGGCGGCAAGGTCGATGCCGAGCGGATCTCCGAGATGCTCAAGCAGCTCCAGACCGAGATGGAAAAGGCCGCCCGGGAGCTTCAGTTCGAGCGCGCCGCGATGATCCGCGACGAGATCATCGCGCTCCAGGAGGAGCACCTCGAGGCGGACGTGCTCGCCGGCCTCGGGAAGGCGCTGCGCTCGGGCCGCGACCGGAGCATGGCGAAGAAGCGCAACGCCCGCAGAGCCCGTTCCCCGCACCAACAGCCCGGCTGACCCTCTCGTCAGACTCCCCGGGCGGTTCGCGAACCGCCCCTACGCATCGAATCGTCCTTCCCGGGCCATCGCGGGATAGCCCGCCACCCCATGTAGGGGCGGATCGTGATCCGCCCGCTCCACTCGATATTTGCCCGTGGAAGCCGGAAAAAAGATCCGGAAAACAGCTTCATCACAGAGAACACAGCGGACACAGAGGATTCACGGAGGATCGGAACATTCTCCGTGCAGCCTCTGTGTTCTTCGTGTCCTGGGATGTTGAAATTCGAACGATTCACCGCTGAGACGCTGAGATGCCGAGGAAAATATTTTCATACATCATTTTTCCATCTTGTTTCAATCTCTGCGCCTCTGCGCCTCGGCGGTGAAACGGTCTTCGTATCTCTGTGATGAACGTGTTCCTTCGTATTCTCGTCTGAAATTCTTGCTTGTTCCAACGAAGTATCTCTGCGGCTCGGGGACTCCCGGGTGAAAAGAAATCGTCTCATCGGCGTGATTTGCGGATGAGACGATTCCTGAGAATTTCGGTGGGTCAGGGCCGCGGCTTGATCGGCTTGTTGAAGACGTCGAAGGGGAGATCTTCCTTCAGCTCGACGCGCAGGAAGGTCAGGATGTCCATCCCCAGGGTGCGCATCTTCTCGCTGTCGAACCAGAACAGCTCGAACACGACCCGCTCGGCCTCTTTGCGAAGGGCGGCGAGATCGGTGAGCTGGTGGTTGATGTTCAGGTTCTCGATGTGGCCGGCGATCTTGTCGAACTCGGCGCTGATCAGCTCGGGGCCTTCCGGCGAGTCGTTGAACCCGCGCGGGAAGTTCGGATACTTCTCGCAGAATTCTATTTCCCGGGCTATATGTCTGAGCATGGACGGTTTTTCCTCGAGGCCCATGCGGACGGCCAGAAGCTGTGCCGCGATCGCCCGAGGATCGTTATTTTTCTTCGTATACTGGAGGGCCGCGACGAGGTCGTTGATCCCGTGGAAGGATGCGTCGATCATGCCGCAGGCGAACAGCATCTTCTTCAGGACGACTTCCTTCGTCAGGGGAAACTGGTCGCGATGCAGCTCGGCAAACCGGGGCGTCGTGGCCTGCGCTGTCGGCGGCAGACAGCCGAGATGCGCGCCGGCCAGAAGCATGACAACCGCGAAAAAGCGGATCCGCAACCCCTTGTTCCGAATGTGCATGAACTCATTTTACCTGTACCCCGCCAGGTTGGCAACCTTCCCGTTCAGCTCTGCAGTCCCGGAGCTCTCGATCCTCGTGCTCGCGTACCATATTCCTCCATCCTTCGAATCTTTGTGCCTCGGCGTCTCTGAGGTGAAGTTCCGTTTCGGCTGTGTTCCGGGCGCATCACGATGCGCCCCTACGCGTCTCTAGATCGCCATCTGCATCGTAGGGGCGGATCGTGATCCGCCCAAACCGCCGACGGTGAAAACCGTCATGCTTCTTTGTATCCTGGCGCTCTTGTGGTGGAACGGACCTCGTAACGGCTTGGTTCAGGTGCTGTCCCGGTCTGTCGGGCTGACCGGTGAGGTGCCGGCAGCGTGTTCGACGAGCTGGTCGAGCTCGGAGCGAAGCTTGCGAAGCTCATCGAGCTTGCCGTTGAGAACGAGATACTGGAAGTTCGGGCTGCGGAAAATGCCCATCTTCCGGAATTTCGGCTCGAGGAACCAGCCCTCCGTCAGCCGCTGGATCAGCATGTTCGCCGGCTCGATCAGCAGGGCGACCGCGAAAGCGGGCAGGATCTGCGCCCACCAGGAATGCTCGTCGATGTATTTTTTCAGGTCGTCCTGGAGGATGTTCTCGACGGTCTTGTACAGCGCCGCGGTGCCGAGCGTCAGCAGCATGTAATACACGCCCGTTCCGATCACGACGTCGATGTCGACGAGTTTGAACCGCATCGTCGCGTACACGACGATGATCATGAACGCCAACGTCGCCCACTCGACGATCGGGAACTCGAACACCCAGAAGATCTGGTGGCGCAGCAGCATGTCGTGCAGGGCGCACAGGCAGTAGAACGCCTCGCCGAGCAGGATGAACTCGACCCGGCGGCGCATCATCTCGTCCGGATGGGTGAACCGGGCCTTCAGCAGCCGGTAGGCGATCCGCACGAGCAGCACGCCCATCGCGAAGGCGTACCCCTTCATGAGAGCCCCCCCGATCGCCAGCGGCCCGTCGGGCGTCAGTTCGAGCTCGCCCCGGAAGATCAGATTCGTCGGCAGCGCCAGCAGGAACACCGTCGCCGCCGACCAGGCCATTGCCCGCGTCCGGGTTCGCGCATACCGCCCCTCGAGCACGGCATCAGGGAATTCCGCGAGCAGCGGGATCAGCAGGATCGTCCCGATCCAGCCGGCCCGGACGAACCAGATGCTCGGCAGGATTTGAAATATAATTTGAAATATATTATACAGCATCGACGCCGTGGCGATGCCGGCGATGACCCGGTTCACGGGCTGCTGTCGGGCCCTCCCAAGAACGAACCAGCCGACGAGCGCGGAAATGCCGGCCGAAATCAGTGATGTCGCGAGCCGCAGCGACGGTGTCAGAACGATTTCATCCATGGGTTTCGCATCCTCATTCCGGGTATGTCGCGCCCATCTAACCACGCCTCCGGCTTGCATGCAAGCTCGTCCTCGACACCGGGGCGAAAGGGGTTCTTTGTGTCAGGGAGGAGAGACCGCAAGCGCCTCGGATATCCCCGACATGGCCCACACATCTTCGACCGGTCCGGCAAGCTCGCCCAAAACAGTGGGGGGGAACCGGTTCATTTGTATACCTCCGCCAAGCACATTCCAGTTTGTCCGGGGAACGGGTGAACTTGCCAAGGGGGACGAGGTGTGGTATGTTCATAGCAGAGGCTGTTTGAAAATCATGTCCCTGCGCTGTGCGTGATGATGCAGGTTTAATTGAGCCGACACCTGTATCCAGAGGGAATCTGTCTTCGCCCCCCGCTGAGATCACCTTACGAACAGGATCACTCCTGTTACGAAGACCTCATTGTGAGGGCGAGCGGACAACCGTTTACCGTTAGGTAGGGTTCAATTTTCCTTCACACGGCAGAGGCGGGGGCTTACCCGCAACCCATCGAGGCCGCCCGGACACTCCGGCGGCCTCGTTCTTTTTTCCGCTTTTCCTGTTGCCTTCGGGCGCCGGATCGGTATAGTATCCACGTCATGACGGCACGACCGCTGCTCATCGTCTCGGAAACGCTCAAAGCCCCGGATCTCCTCCAGGCGCCGTTCGGGCTCCAGCCCGAAGAGTTCATGCTGGCCCGCCTCGAATCCCTGGCATTCATCGGCTTTTCCCGGTTCGCCGCGGTCGTCATCCACGAGCCCCCCGCCGACCTGTTCCGGCGCCTGTCGCTCGGCCTCCGGGACCGCCCCGACGCCGAAGCCCTCTGGACCGTCATTTCCCAGGCCCGATCGATCCCGGTGCACGTGCTCGTCGACAAGATCGGCCGACCCCCGGCGGAACTGGCCGACCTCGGAATCGGCCTGGTCACGCCCGCCCGGCTCCGCGAAGCCTGTGAGGCCGCCCCCGCCCCCGGAACCATTTCCGGTCCGACGGTCGCCGCGGCCGCGATGCTGACGGCCGACGATGTCCGGGTCATGCACACCCAGGGGATCCGGGCGCTCGATGAAGAAACCCCGATGACGGACTGGGCACGGGAAACGGCGGCCGCGCTCGGCATCCGGCTCACGAGGCGCGCTTCCCGGCGCGTGCTCATTCCGGTCGAGGCCCGCGGCGTGAAGCATCTGCAGAAGTTCGGCGAGCTGATCCACGGCTTCGCCGCATCTCCTCTCGCCCCCCTGTTCACTGTTTCAGAGCCCCTGATGCCCGCGTTCAACGAGCTGTTCCCCTCCCTGAAAGGGCGCCTCGTGGCCCCGAGCATCCATTGGGAGAAACAGGGGGCCTTCACCGGTGAGATCTCGCTGGCGATGGCGCTCGACCTCGGCTGCGAGGGCGCGATCGTCCCCGACCTGCCGGCGTACACCGAGCCGAAGCGGTTCGAGGCGCTGTGCCGGCTCGTCGCCGGGAAACAGTTTTCGCTTTATGTGCCCGCCCCCCTTGCCGCCCGGGATTGTTGTGCTATAATTGGCGACCGGATCTTCCGGCTCACGGACGTCCGGGGCCGCACGGCGGCGGCGCTTCCGCCTGATGGAGCCCTTCTGATGAAGGGTTGTGAACTCGAGAATATCGCCAGGGAAAGGAACAAGTCGTGATCGACGAAGCCAAAGTCAAAACCATCGTTGCCGAAGTGCTCAAGCATATCGATCTCCAGGATCGCATCCGCCCCGGAACCGTTCCCGTCGGCGTCAGCGGCCGCCACATCCATCTCACCCAGGCCGATCTCGAGACCCTGTTCGGCGCCGGGTACCAGTTGAAGGAAATGAAAAAGCTCTCCCAGCCCGGCCAGTTCGCCGCGGAAGAGTGCGTCATGCTCGTCGGCCGGAAGGGCGTCATCGAGAAGTGCCGCATCCTCGGCCCGGTCCGGCCCGCGACCCAGATCGAGATCTCGGGCACCGACAGCTTCACCCTCGGGGTGCCGATCGTGTACCGCGATTCCGGGGACACAAAGGGCACGCCCGGCATCATCGTCGTCGGCCCCAAGGGCCATGTGGTGCTGAAGGAAGGCGTCATCGTCGCCACCCGGCACGTGCATCTGCACACGAAGGAAGCCGACAAGATGGGCCTCAAGGACATGGACCGCGTCTCGGTCAAGACGCAGGGCCCCCGCGCGGTCGCCTTCCAGAACGTCCTGGTGCGCGTCAGCGACAAGTTTGCCGCGGATTTCCACGTCGACAACGACGAGGGCAACGCCGCCGGTCTCAAAACGGGTGACATGGTCGAGATCATTCGCTGATCCCGGTCTTTTGCCATAGAATTTCGACAGCAGTACACCATTTTCGATAAGCCAAATCTCAGGAGGACGCCATGCAGGAAGCTCTGGGTATGATCGAAACCAAAGGTCTGACCGCTCTCATCGAAGCCACCGACGCGATGGTCAAAGCCGCCAACGTGAAGCTCGTCGGCTGGGAAAAAATCGGTTCCGGGTATGTGACCGCCTTCGTGCGCGGTGATGTCGCCGCCGTCAAGGCCGCCACCGATGCCGGCGCTGCCGCCGCCAAGAAGATCGGCGAGCTGATCTGCGTCCACGTGATTCCGCGGCCGCACGGCAACCTCGACGAGGTCATGCCGATCCGCGACAACAGCCAGACGGCTTCCAAGAAGTAATCCGACGGGAACGTCGTCATGAATCTCGGTCGCGTCTGCGGCACCGTCGTCTGCACCCGCAAGGAAGAACGGCTCAACGGGATGAAGTTCCTCGTCGTCGAGGAGCTCACGATTGATCACAAGCCCACGGGCCATCATGTCATTGCGGTGGACGCGGTCAGTGCCGGTGCAGGGGAAACCGTGCTGCTCGTCAACGGCAGCTCGGCCCGCCTGACGGAGCGCACCCTGAACTGCCCGGTCGATGCGGCGATTGCCGCCATCGTCGACGCGGTGGTGATGGACCACGAACGCACGACCTGACGGACGGCGAGACCGCTTCCGGAGCGTTTTCCCGGCCCGCGCAGCCTGAAATTTCGCTGCCGGGCCGGGGATCGTCCGGGTTGGCCGCCTTCTTTCGATCACGGGGGGTATCATGTCCATTTCTCAGGATGAACTGAGCGTCATCGTCAAGGAAGTCCTCAAAAATCTGAAGACTGCCGGAGCCCTGCCGGCCGCCGCATCGCAGCACGGCGGCTCCGCCGGCGGCAAGGGCGTCTTCGAGAACATCGAGGATGCCATCAAGGCCGCCGGGGAAGCCCAGAAGAAGCTTGTCGAGCTTCCGGTCGCCCTGCGGAAGAAGATCATCGAGAACATGCGCCGGCGGTGTCTGGCGAAGGTCGAGGAGATCGCGCGCATCGGCGTCGAGGACACCGGTTACGGCCGGATCGACGACAAGATCCAGAAGAACACGCTCGCGATCACCAAAACCCCCGGCATCGAAGACCTGCAGCCCGTTTCCTACTCGGGGGACGACGGCCTGACCGTCGTCGAGCAGGCGCCCTACGGCATCATCGGGGCGATCACCCCCTCGACGAACCCCTCTGAGACGATCATCTGCAACTCGATCGGCATGATCGCCGCCGGGAACTCCGTCGTGTTCGGCCCCCACCCCGGCGCCACCAAGGTCAGCCGGTTCACCCTCGAACTGCTGAACGAGGCCGTCGTCGAAGCCGGCGGCCCCGTGAATCTGATGACGATGGCGGCCAAGCCGAGCATCGAGAACGCCCAGATCCTGATGACCCACCCCTCGATCAGGCTGCTGGTCGTCACAGGCGGCCCCGCCGTCGTCGCCGCCGCCGCCAAGTGCGGCAAGAAGTTCATCGCCGCCGGCCCGGGCAACCCGCCCGCCGTCGTCGACGAGACGGCCGACCTGAAAAAAGCAGCGCGCGATATTATATCCGGCGCTACACTCGACAACAACGTGCTGTGCATCGCCGAGAAGGAGATCATCGTCGTCGAGTCGGTCGCCGAGGAGCTGAAGCGGCATCTGCGCAACAGCGGCGCCTACGAGGCGTCGGCCCGCGAGATCATCCAGCTCGAGAAGCTCGTGATCGACCCCAAGACCGGCGGCCCGAACCGCAAGTTCGTCGGCAAGAACGCCGGCTACATTCTCGAGCAGATCGGCGTGCGCGTGCCGGATGACATCCGCATGGTGCTGTGCGAAACCGGACCCGACCACCCGTTCGTGGTGGAAGAGCTGCTGATGCCGGTCATTCCTCTGGTCCGCGTGCGCGACGTTCACGCCGCGATCGACCTGGCCGTCAAGGTCGAGAACGGGAACCGCCACACGGCCGTCATGCACAGCCGCAACATCGACAACCTGCACAAGATGGCCGTGCGGTGCAACTGCTCGATCTTCGTCAAGAACGGTCCGAGCTACGCCGGGCTGGGAATGGGCGGCGAAGGGTATACCACCTTCACCATCGCCTCCCCCACGGGCGAGGGGCTGACCAGCGCCCGCACCTTCACCCGGCAGCGCCGCTGCGTCATCGTCGACAGCTTCCGAATCGTCTGATCCGACGAACCACAGAGACACGGAGGCACAGAGCATCCCGATGACAAGACACGTGCATGTCATCTTGAAGAAGTGTGCTTTTTTTGCTGTCACTCTGTGTCTCTGTGGTAGATCTTTCATCGCGGTGATTTCATCGTATCCATTCCTTCGAAACGGATGAGAACCATGGCCGAGATTGCGGTAGCGGAACTGGGATTGGTGGGATGTGGAGGCGCGGGATTCCCGACGCATGTGAAGCTGGCGGCGCAGAACGTCGACCACCTGATCGTGAACGCCGCCGAGTGCGAGCCGCTTCTCCACAAGGACAAAGAGATCCTCAAGCACGCGACGGACGAGTTCTTCAAGGGCCTGATCCGCGCGATCGATCTCACCGGGGCGAAGCAGGCGCATATCGCGATGAAGCGCAAGTATGCCGACCTGCTCGCGATGCTCGAGAAAGCCATTCCCGACCGCCGCATCGCGATGCTGCCGCTCGGCGACTTCTATCCGTCGGGCGATGAATACGAACTGGTATATGAAGCCAGCGGCCGGCTGATCCCCTTCGGCGGTATCCCGCTCCACGTCGGGTGCGTCGTGTGCAACGTCGAGACGCTGCTGAATCTTGGCCGCAACCGGCCGGTGACGACGAAGATCCTCAGCCTCGCCGGCGCCGTTCCGAACCCGATGACGGTGGAGGTGCCGGTCGGCATCACCGTGCTCGAGGCGCTTGCGCTTTCCGGGCTCAAGAGCGTCGACGGGCTGGCCGTGATCGACGGCGGACCGATGATGGGCCGGCTCGTGCGGGATCCCCGCACCGATGTCGTGACCAAGACGACGGGTGGCCTGATCGCCCTCCCTCTCGACCATCCGCTGATCCGGCGCATGATGACGCCCGAGGCGCACAACCGGCAGATCGCCCGCTCGGCCTGCGACCAGTGCACCGACTGTTCGGAACTGTGTCCCCGCGCGCTGCTCGGCTACCCGATCCGGCCGCACAAGGCGATGCGGACGGCACAGCTCGCGCCGTTCAACGATCAGAACTACGCGATCGACGCGATCTTCTGCAGCGAATGCGGCCTCTGCTCGCTGTTCTCCTGCCCCGAAGGCCTGCCCCCCCGCGAGATGTGCCAGATGGCGAAGAAGCATCATCTCGCCCACGGCGTGAAGGCGACCGACTGGAAGTCCGCACCCCAGGTCCACCCGATGCGTGGCCAGCGGCGGGTCGGCATCGAACGGCTGATCAAGCGGCTCGGCCTCCTCGAATACGATCACAAATCCCCCTGGACGCCTGTCCAGGCACGGTATGAACAGGTCCGGCTGCCGCTGAAGATGCACGTCGGCGTGCCGGTCGAGCCCCTCGTGCGCGTCGGCGACACCGTGAAGGTCGGCCAACTGATCGGCGCCGTTCCCGAGAAGAAGCTCGGCGCAGCCCTGCATGCCTCGATCAGCGGCCGCGTTTCCAGCGTCGACACCGGCGCGATCGTCATCACCCGGGCCTGAAGACGCCCCGAACCAGGACGGAGAGCACCGACATGAATATCTCACAGAACGCCATCGGAATCGTGGAACTTTCGAGCATCGCCATGGGCTACCAGGTCACCGACGCCATGCTCAAGACTTCCGCGGTCGAGCTCGTGCTGTCGCGCACCATCTGCCCGGGCAAGTTCATCGTCATGGTCTGGGGCGACGTCGCTGCCGTCGAGGCCAGTGTCGCTTCGGGCGTGCGGGTCGGCCAGGGGTATCTCGTGAATGACCTCGTCATTCCGAACCTGCATTCCCAGATCTATCCCGCGATGACGGCCACGAATCCGCTGCCCGCGACGGACGCCCTGGGCGTGCTGGAAACCTTCGACGTCGTCTCGACGATCCTCGCGGCCGACGCTTCGGCCAAGGCCGCCGACGTGCAGCTCGTCGAAATCCGTATAGCAATGGCTATAGGCGGCAAGGCGTTCTACACGATGACCGGCGACGTGGCCGCCGTCGAAGCCTCCGTTGCAGCGGGCCTGAATGTACTCGAGGGCCGGGGCCAGGTGGTCTACAGCGTGGTCATTCCCCGCCCCCGCCCCGAACTCTTCCGCGAGTTCATTTAGGAGGATCACCACAAAGACACGAAGACACAAAGGGCCTTTAAATGAGTCTGTCTCTGTTCTTTGTGCCTTGGTGCCTTTGTGGTGAAACAGCGTTTGTGTCTTCGTGGTGAAATCCTTATCAAGCAGGATGGTGAGATATGCCGAAGATCGTGATTGGGGCTGATCATGGCGGGTATCCGCTCAAGGAGGAGCTGAAAAAGCACCTGACGGCGGCCGGCCACACGGTCGAGGACGTCGGCGCGTTTTCGACGGAGCCGGTCGATTATCCCGACATCGCCTGGCTCGTCGCCAGCTCCGTTGCGATGAATCCCCACACCCTCGGCATCGTCATCGACGGAGCCGGCATCGGCTCCTGCATGGCCGCGAACAAGGTTCCCGGCATCCGGGCCGCCTGTTGCAACGATCTCTACACCGCGCGCAACAGTCGCGAACACAATCATGCCAATCTGCTCACCTTGGGGAGCATGGTGATCGGCCCCGGCCTGATGAAGCAGATCGTCGACCTCTGGATCGCGACCCCGCCGGCCCCCGGCCGCCACGCAGCCCGCGTCGCCAAAATCATGCGCCTCGAGTCGCTGGGCACACCATCACAACAGGGATAACATTTTCCAATTTCCTTTTCTGAACAGACGTTCCATGTGAATGCTCTCTGTCTCGGGGAGGAAAATCCATGAAATGTGGTATCATGCCTTGTGATGCCTACCATTCTCATGATTTTCGGCTGGAGATTCTTTTTCTACGCGAATGAGAGCAATGAGCCCATTCATGTTCATTGCACAAGCGGCGACAAGGAATGCAAATATTGGCTCGACTGCGACGATTTTGACGCAATTGAAGCCTATTCATACAATATGAGTCCTTCAGACAAGAGGCTCGTGAAGAAGCTGATTTTTGAATATTTCGAACTCATCGAGAATTCATGGAATGAATTTCAGGCGAGAAAGTCTTTATGAATAAAATTCACAACATCCAACATGTTCGATTCACGAACGAAACCATGCAGATCGAGATCGATGGAAAACAATACGAGTTCAAGCTCAAAGATATTTCTTCAACATTATCTGTTGCGACAGGTGAGCAAAGAAATGCCTTTGACGTTTCACCTTCGGGTTATGGCATCCACTGGCCACTGGTCGACGAAGACCTTTCAATCGACGGGTTGCTGAATATTTCCCATGCGCTTCCGGTAAAAAAGACGAAAGCCGCGTGAATCAAGGAGACAAGAGAATGCGAGCAATATGTATCGTCGTTGACAGTGCGGGCATCGGGGCCATGCCGGATGCGGCGGAGTATGGAGATGAGGGATCGGCGACGATTCCGAACATCGCGAAGGTTTCGGGGGGACTGAACGTCCCGACGATGGCGAAGCTGGGTCTGGGCAACATCACCCCGATCGTGGGCGTCGCCCCGGTGAAGTCCGCGATGGGCTCGTTCGGCAAGGCCCATGAACTGTCCCCGGGCAAGGACACGACGACGGGCCACTGGGAAATGATGGGCGCGAAGCTGGATTTCGCCTTCCCGGTGTTCCCCAAAGGCTTTCCCCGCTCCTTCATCGAGCAGTTCGAACAGGCCGTCGGCCGCGGCACGATCGGCAACTACCCGGCCTCGGGCACCGAGATCATCATGCAGCTCGGCGACGAGCACGTGAAAACCGGCAAGCTGATCGTCTACACCTCGGCCGACTCGGTGTTCCAGATCGCGGCCCACGAAGAGGTCGTCCCCCTGGAAGAACTGTATGCCATCTGCCGGAAAGCCCGCGAGCTGCTCCAGCCGCCCGATCTCGGCGCCGCGCGCGTCATCGCCCGGCCGTTCGTCGGCACCTCCGGCGCCTACAAGCGCACGCCGCACCGCCATGATTTCAGCCTCGAGCCAACCGTCGACACGCTGCTCGACGTGCTCAAGAAGCAGAAGGTGACGACCTACGGCATCGGCAAGATCTACGACATCTTCGCCGGCCGCGGGGTCGAGCCCTACGTGACGACGGAAAGCAACGCCGACGGAATGAAGAAAACGATGGAGTCGCTCGACAAGGTGAAGGAGGGCTTCATCTTCACGAACCTCGTCGACACCGACATGATCTTCGGTCACCGCCGCGACGTGGCCGGGTACAAGAAGGCCCTCGAGGAGTTCGATGTCTGGCTTGCCGGGTTTCTGGCCAAGCTCGACGAGAAGGATCTGCTGATCCTCACCTCGGATCACGGCTGCGATCCGACCTTCAAGGGAAGCGACCACACCCGTGAGTATCCCTTCCTGCTCGCCTACCAGAAAGGCCGGCCGGGCACCGATCTCGGCATCCGCCAGGGCCTGTGGGACATCGCGGCCACGGTCGCGAAGCACCTCGGCCGGTCCTACCCGCACGGCAAGGCCTTCTGGAGCTGAGCTCCAAACCAAGAGCAAAACCGCCCCCGGGAATTTCCCGGGGGCGGTTCGTTTTTGGAAATGTTCTGGACTCAGCTCGGCCGTTTGGCGTTCACGCCGATGATGAGGGTCGGAGCCGGAAGGTCTTCCGGCGGGCTGATCATCTTGGATTCAGCCGGATTCGGGATCGAGTAGCTGCCAGAGGCGGCGCGGGCGGGAGCCGGCATGACGGTGACGGAATACGGGAGCTCGTACCCGACCGGCACGTTCGGGAATTCGACATCGATGAAGCCGCCGAGCGGAGCGATCAGAGGATTGTAGGTCGGATTGCCCCACAGATACCCTTCGACCGAGTCGCCCTGGAGCAGGTCGGGACCAGCAACACGCAGGGTCACGGGGCGGGTGATCCGGTTATCGAGCAGACCGGCTTTGGATTGGATCGGAATGATCGGCTTGAGCACGACCGTCGTCGTGCCATTGTCCGCTAGGAAATCTACGTCGATGCGGATATTTCCCTGTTCCTTATCGGCAATGGCCGGATCGTCGATTTTCACGACCTCATCCTGGTAACCTCGGATGTTCACTCGCAAATAAATCGGGAAGGCAATGCCGGGCACGGTCACGATTTCGGGCAGATTTGGCGAGGACAACGTACCCAGGTTGTTGATCGTATGAGTTGCCAGCACCTTGGCGGCCCTCTCAGGGTCTGTGTCAATTTTCTCGGCATACAGATTCACGACGCCGCCCTTGATGTAATCGGGCACGTTCACGCACCGAACGACGAGGTTGTAGGAGTTGGCCTCGAGCGTGATATCGGTCATGATCGCGCTGTTCCCGGGAATAGTCATGGTTTTCGTCTTGTAATACTCGGGATCAGGGTTGATCGACACGGTGTAGTCGCCGCTCTTGGCAGGCAGCGTGATCGGATCGCCCGCCGCCGTCTGGCCGCTCTGCCATTGCAACACGGTGTGAGTGAAAACCTTGTCGTCGAAAGCGATGCTGACGACGCTTGCCGGATCGAGCACTTCCATCGACTTGCTGTCGCGCAGAATGATCCGGACGGAAATATTCTGAGGCAGCGGATTGGGAATCGCCGCCATCTTCAAGGCACCGAGATTCACGTCCTCGCCATTCGGCACGTAGAACACCGTGACGGTTGAGGAGCCGCCGGGATACTCGAGATCCTCGTATCCGACCTTCGAGGCTTCCAGCTTCATTTTATCCGGGGTCATATTGGTGAACATGAACTGGCCGTTTCCATCCGTCTGGGTGACATAGTTCTGCCCGAGGGCCTGCTGGGAGTTGCCCATCACAGCCGTTTCGGTGACCAGCCTGACCCGGACGCCATTGATGGGGTTCGAGCTTGCACTGTCGATGATCGTTCCACGGACATTGCTGCTCCTGACGCCCAGGGCGCCCTTTTCGCACCCCATGGTCATCAGGACCGAAACCCCGGCAACGGCAAGCAGCCAGCCCCCCCACACGCGCAGATTCATGAAAACCGACCTCCTGTTCTCGTTCGCGGTCGTATATGCCATCGTTTCGGTCCTCCGTCAGTTCACCGGAATCGTGACGATCTGAGGATCGACACCGTCATCGTTGACCATGACCCGTTCCGTTCCAATCGTTCCATCATCCACATTGTATCCCTTGAACGTCAGGGTGTAGCCGGTCGGAACCTGGTTCGTCCCGAGGTCGACCACACGCGGCGTGCCAATGCTGCCGGTCGGGTTGGTCACGGTCGTCGTCGGCCAGACGGTTCCCGTTTCCTGGCAGTAGGCGCCGAGGCGCTCGCCGGAGCTGATATTGGTGCCCGTCACGACGACGCGCACATCGCGCAGGATGGGTGAGAAGTTGTTCTTGAGGGAAAGCGTCTGGTAGATGACGCCCTGGAAGTCGCTGTTCGGCACCACGGGAACCGCCCCGTTCATCCGGAAGCCCTTGATCTCGACCTCGAGGGAAACGCTGGTGCCCATCGGAATCCCGTCGACCTCGAAGGATTGCGTGTTCAGCTGGCCGGTAGCCGTAGCCACGACGCGGTTTCCCGAGTAGGCGACGATATCGGCGCGGGGACCTTCGGTGAAGACCCAGCCGGGAACGTCTTTCCAGACGCCCACGATCTTGTAGGTCTGGGGCTGGAGCAGAATGACCCCGAGGTCGACATCCGTCGCCCCATTGACCGTGGTGGTGTAGGTCTGGTAGTTCGATACCTTGATCGTCACGTTCAGTTCGCCGACCTGGGCGGGAACGGCAAAGCCGACCTGGAAGTCGGAGGGCAGGCGGTTGTTGTACACCTGATTCCCGAAGGTGAACTGAGCCGTTCCGATGGAGATGATCGTGCCGTTCCGGGCATCCTTCAACAGGCCCCGGACGGTGATATACTGATTGGCATAGTTCTGAACCATCCGGACATGGGGCACATTCCGATGCTCGTTGTTGACGACGACGACCTTGGTCGCCCCGGAAGCATCCTGGGGGATCGGCTCGTATCCGACCTTGTCATACGAGATGGTCCATTCGCCGGCGCGCAGGTCTCCGAAATGGTAGTTGCCCTGCGAGTCGGTCTGGGTGAACGAAGTCACCCGGTCGTCGCCGCCCTCGTCCCCGGACGTGCCGGTGACGTTGACACCGTAGACGCCCGCGAGCGTGCGGCTGTCGAGGACAACGCCGGAAATGCTCCCGCCCTTGAGACCGAGGGTGCCTTTCTCGCAGCCGACCAGCGTGAGAATCAGCAGGAAAAAGGTGAGCAGGATCCCCATTCCCGAGGGGATTCTTCTGAGTGGCATCATGTTGCGGCCTCCCGGATCGATACAGTTTGCCGATGGGTTTGATTCTGTATCGGCGCATCCCGGTCGTTTCTTTACCCCCTGCCGTGATTCGTTCTCGGACCGCCCCTTACGGATTTTTTCCGACAGCTAAAAGGCCACGGGGTGGGTTCGGGCGCTTCACGAAGCGCCCCTACGGCCAAAGAGCCGGGTTCTCTCAGCTCTGATTGGGTTCGGGCGCTTCACGAAGCGCCCCTACGGGCCATGGGGGAGCGATCTCTCTGGCGTAGGGGCGGATCGCGATCCGTCCGTGTCGGGAACCAACTTCTTCATTCGAGAAGAAAACCATCAAGGATTCGGCGAAATACGCCGATACCTTCACCGGATCACTTTCATTCAGCTTCGCCGCAGGGCGAACAACGGAGGCACTTCACATGGGAAGCGAGTTGAAACCGGCCAAGACACGGTGGCTCCTGTTGGTGGCGCTGGCTCTTTCGAGTCTCGTCATCACCGGCTGCGAGAAGGGCTCTCTCGGCGTCAAGTCGGGAACGGTCGAGGGCTATGTGCTCGAATCGACCAAATACACCCCGGTCGCCGACGTTCTGCTGCGGGCGACCAACGCGAAGTACGGCACCCGTTCCGTCAACACCGGCGGGGACGGGCGGTATGTGTTGACCGACATGAATCCCGACGAGGGCGATTGGACCCTCGAGGCGACGAAGTACGGGTATTTCGTCGACAAGGCCAGCGGCACCTCCGAAGCTGGCACCGTCGTGGTCAAGGTGACCAACGGTGAAACCGTTCAGGCGCCGACCATCCTGATGGGCAAGAGCACGACCTCCGAGCGCGGCACGCTGCGCGGGTATCCGATCGATGCCGTGATCGGCAAGCCCGTGCAGAACTTCACGGTGACGCAGATCGACCCGGCCCGCACCAAGACGTTCGAGACCTCTCAGGACTTCAAGGAGAGCGGATGGACCAGCCTCGAAGGCGGTGAGCGCACCTACAAGATCAACTGCGACAATTACGATGTCCACACCATTGGGCCGATTCAGCTCACCAAGTCCGGCTACGACCTGGGCGTGATCCAGCTCAACCCGCTGCGGGTCAGCATCTCCGGAACCCTGCGCAATGTTCCCGGGTATATTTACGGGAACGGGGCCGATGCGAACTTCACGGGCGTGATCTGGGCCGAATCGGCGGGCCGCGTCGTTGCGACCGGTACGGCGGGCACCGGCGGCGGCACCTTCCAGGGCACCGTGGTGTATACTCTACCGAATATTCCGATCACCGCCGGCACCGTTGCGGTCAAGATGAAGATCCGCGGCTACGACACGATCACGATCAACTCGTCGGTCAGCCTGCCGAGCCAGCGCCCCGGCGGCACCATCGGCGGCATCGACATCGACTTCAACAACATCGAGCCGATCAAGCGCGATCTGCGCGTCGTCGTGCGCGGCAAAGCCCCGTCCGGCCAGGAAGCCTCGACCCTCGAGAACGGGGAAACGGTCCGCGTCTACATCAAGCAGGGCGGCAAGGACCTGGTTCCCTACGTCGACGTGGTCGGCAGCAACTACATGGCCGAAGCCTACTTCAGCGGCGTGATCACCGGCTACGAGATCGACATCCTGGCCGTGAACCTCACTCGCGGCTACATCAAGGGTGAAGAGACGGGGCTGAAGGTCTCGGAAGACAGCAGCTCGATCTTCACCACGGAACTGCAGCTCGAACAGTAACCGCTTCCCTCCGACAGAGAACGCGCCCGCGGGGTCGATCCCCCGCGGGCGCGTCGTTTCGTCGGGATCGATTCGCTCAGGCATCCTCGAGCAGATCGGGGGCGTAGATGGCGGCGTCGCTGTCGGGATACTGCGTCATGATGATGTCGACATGGCGGCGCACCTGGTCGAAGAGACCCCGTTGCTTGGAGATGACGGCCAGGTTGTAATGGGCATTGTCGGCGAGGTCGCTGTCGGGATACTTCTCGAGCAGCTCCTGGAAGATCCGCTCGGCCTCGTCCGTGTTCTTCTCCTTGAGGGCCATCTTTCCGCGGAAGTAGCACTCGTCGGCCGTCTCGGCCGGCCCCTTCCCGAGCTGGCGAAGCAGCTCGACCTTCTCGTCCTCGGCAAAGTAGGCCGCGTCGCTCCCCGGATAATGCACCAGCAGGTATTCGAGCCACTCGAGCGCCTTCATCGTCTGGTTCCGCCGCATATGAATCTTCGCGATATTATAGCAGGCATTATCGGCAAGATCGCTCTCGGCAAAGCGGTGCAGGAACTCCCTGAACAGCTCCTCGGCACCGTCGAGATCCCCGGTCTTGAACCGCTCCATCGCCTCGGCGATACGCTCCTTCTGTTCGGACGGACTGGTCATCGTTTTTCCTCCCTTGCCATGTAGGATGCGAGAAACTCGCTTTTGAGCCGCTGGAACGTTCCATCCGCCAGCGCCGCGCGGATCCTCCCCATAAGGGTAATCATGAACGTGATATTGTGCAAACTCGCCATGCGCAGCGCCAGGATCTCCTTCGCCTTGAACAGGTGACGCAGGTAGCCGCGGGAAAACGTGCGGCACGCCTGGCAGTCGCAGGTCGGATCGATCGGCTCGTCGGATCTCTGCCAGGCCAGGCCGGTCAGATCGATGCGGCCGGTCGGGGTGAAAACGGCCCCGTGCCGGGCGATGCGGGTCGGCATCACGCAGTCGAACATATCGATCCCCCGTTCCACGCCATAGAACAGATCCTCGGGGCTGCCGACGCCCATGAGATAGCGAGGCAGATCTTTCGGCATCCCGGGCATCATGCCGTCGAGCGTGTCGATCATCAGGGCTTTCGGTTCGCCAACGGAAAGGCCGCCCACCGCCAGGCCGTCGAACCCGATCTCGGCGGTCCGGGCGATCGACTCCTTGCGCAGGTGCAGATAGGTCGAGCCCTGGACGATGCCGAACAGCGCCTGGCCGTTCCGCCCCGACGGGTGGTCTTCGCGGCACCGCTTCGCCCAGCGCGCCGAGCGTTCCATCGCCTCCCTGGCAAGCTTTTCGTCGGCAGGCCACGGGCAGCACTCGTCGAACACCATCATGATCTCGGCCCCGATCGAGCGCTGGATGCGCATCGACTCCTCGGGCGTCAGCCACAGCTTCGCCCCGTCGAGATGGGAGGCGAACTGGACCCCCTCGTCGGTGATCTTGTTCAGCTTCTTCAGCGAAAACACCTGGAAACCGCCGGAGTCGGTCAGCATCGGCCGGTCCCATTTCATGAACGCGTGGAGACCGCCGAAATGCTCGAGGATCTCGGTGCCGGGCCGGAGCCAGAGGTGGTAGGTGTTTCCCAGGATGATCGTGGCGCCGGCCGTCCGGACTTCCTCCGGGGAGAGGGTTTTGACCGAGCCGCAGGTGCCGACCGGCATGAAAACCGGGGTCCGGATTTCGCCGCGGCGGGTCCGGATCGTCCCTACCCTGCCCCAGCACTCGGAGGATTCGGATTCGACGGTGAAGGAAAAGAATCGTTCGTTCATAGGTGCGCCCCGTTCAGATGATCGCCATCGCATCGCCGAAGCTGAAGAACCGGTACCGGCGGCCGATGGCTTCATGATACAGCTCCAGGATCTTTTCCCGGCCGCAGAGGGCCGAAACGAGCATGAGCAGGCTCGATCGCGGCAGATGGAAGTTCGTGATCAGGTGATCCACCGCCCGGAAGCGGTAGCCCGGCGTGATGAAACAGGCCGTCTCGCTCCAGCCCGTCCGGAGCCTGCCGTCATCCCCCATCGCCGACTCGAGTGACCGCACCGACGTGGTTCCGCAAGCCCAGACCGTGCCGCCCTCGGCCCGCACCTCGGCATGGACGGATGCAAGATCACGTGATATATAATATCTTTCACTATGCATTACGTGCCCCTCGACTTCTTCGGCCTCGACGGGTTTGAAGGTGCCGAGCCCGACATGGAGCACGGTTTCGGCGATCCGGACGCCCCGCAGGCGCAAGGCATCCAGAAGAGGAGGATCGAAATGCAGACCGGCGGTGGGAGCGGCGATCGATCCCTCCTCGCTGGCAAAAACGGTCTGATACCGTTCCGGGGTGCTTTCCCGGGAGGTGATATAGGGCGGCAGCGGCATCTCCCCATACCGGCGGAACGCCTCGACGGCATCGCCGCTCCCCTCGAACCGCAACACCCGCAACCCCGACTCGAGCACCCCCTCGACCACCGCGACCCCGTCTCCG
>JAKQOH010000017.1 GCA_029565415.1 Candidatus Rifleibacteriota bacterium
GAGGAGTCGAGAGGGGGGTGCGGTCGATGACGCGCAGCGCCTTTCCTATTTCACCGAGGGCATACGAGGCGGACACCCGGGTCGTATTCTCGGCATCCGACAGCATCCGCTCGAGCTGGAACAGCACGCCCAGTTCTCCGATCCGGAACAGGGCTTTCGCGGCATTGGCCCGCGTGCGATTGTCGGGATCCTGGAGCAACGGCTTCAGGGAAAGCGAAGCCCCTTCCCCGAGAACGGCTTCGAGAGCTTCGACGGCGTTCGCCCGCACCCGTGAGTCGCGGTCCTTGAGGGCATTCTGGAGCACGGGAACGGCCGATGGATCGCCGATCTCCCCGAGGGCCGAGATGATGGCGGACCGGATCTTGAAGTTCCGCTCGCTGCCGAACAGGTGGGCAAGAGCCGTGACGGATGGAGCCGCCTTGAGTCGTCCAAGGGCGGTGACGGCATGCAGACGGACGAACGACGCGGTATCTCCCAGCAGCTTCAGCAGCAGTTCCAGATCGCCGTCGCCCGCCCGGATCGCCAGGGCACGCGCCGCGTTCTTCCGGACATCGTTGTCCTCGTCCCGCAGCAGCTCGACGAGCAAGGGCAAAGCCCGTGGATGGTCGAAGGCGGTCAGGACGTATCCGAGAGTCGCCCGGACCCATTTGTCCGGGTCGTCACGCATCGCGTCGAGTTCGCTGGTCAGGTCCTTGGCTCCCGTGACCGCGACGGCGATGATGGCATTGCCCCTGACGCGGTGATTGCCATGACGGAGAAACGGCTGGATCAGCGAAAGCAGCTTTTCTTTCGGCAGGTCGAGCCTGCGCAGGCTCTCGATCGCGTTCGCCTTGACGCGGTCATCCGCGTCCCGCAGGGCTTTCGACAGGGTCGTGACCGCGGTGAGATCCTTCAACTGGCCGATCGCCGTGATCAGAGCGGAGCGCTTGCGTTCGTTCGGTTCCTTGAGGAAGAACGCCGTCAGCGGGTTCGTGGCCCGGTGATCGCCGATTCTGGCGAGCGCATCCACCACATTCAGGAAGATCCACTCGTTGGCCTCGCCGAGACACCCCAGCAGGGGCGAGACGGAGGAGGCATCGCGGCGTTTCCCCAACGCGTTTGCGCACTGGAAGCGGATATTCGAGTCGGCATCCGAGAGGCCGGCATTCAGGGCCGCCGTGGCCCGGGAATCCTGGAAGGCGCCGAGCGCGGCGGCAATGTTCGGCCGGACCTCCCGGTCTGCTTCGCGGAAGGCAGCCAGCAGGGGTTCGACGGCCGAAACGTCCCCGATCTCGGCAAGGGCGGCGGCGAACGCCTCGTCCTGGGCCTGGCGGCTGAGTCCGTCCACCAGGGGTACGACGGCTTCGGGGTCGCCGATGCTTCCCAGGGCCCGGGCCGCCTCTTCCCGCAGATGTGCATCCTGGTGGTGCAGAAATCCGATCAGTTTGCGCGTACAGGGCTTTATCAGCACCAAGCCGCGTTTTCGCAGGTCGTTATCGTCCGGCATCCTCTCACCTCGCTTTCCACGAATCGGCACGATGCGGGGCTTTCCGAAGCGTTGCAACCGATCGGATGAAAACGGCCGGAAACAAAACACCGGAGCCCTTTCGGACTCCGGTGCAGGTGATCGTCTGATCAGTCAGGAGGTCTGACCCATGCGCAGATTTTTGAGACCGACCTTGTCGAAGTGGACCTTCATTTTGCGAATGCCGTCTTCGGTCATGCCGACCTCGACCACTTCGCCTCTGTCGTCCCAGATCTTGTGGTAGATGACTTCGCCCTCTTCGTAGGTTTCGGTGGCCTCGTAATCACGCGGAGCGCCCTGAGCCGCCTTCTCTTTTTTCCGAACAGGAGCCTCGACCGGCTTTGCTTCCGGTTTCTTGATGGTCTTGGCCTTTGCCATGCCTCACCCTCCCAATGGAAGTAATGATGAATTCTACTATAAATCAGGTATGAAGTCAATCACGCCCGAACCGGGCCGTGCCCCCGGCGATCGTCTTCCCCTCTTCGTATTGACACCCCCCCACTCCCTCAATATAATCGAAAAAAGGCTTTCGATCGCAGCTCAAACTGGAGGCACAATGCCGTGTTGCCTGTCATGACATCCCCGCGCCGCCGCAGTCCGGTTCTTCTTCTTCTCGCTCTCCTGGTGGTTGTCGCGTGCAGCGAAGGGTTCGCGGCGCAGCGACGCACGACGACACGGCGGCCTGCCGCAACGGCAGCGGAGACGGCCGGGCCGGCGGCGGCGAAAAAAGACTGGACGTTCATGGTGTTCATGGCCGCCGACAACAATCTCGAGGCCGGTGGCGAGCTCGACATGAACGAGATGGAGACGGTCGGCTCGAACGAGCGGGTCAACATCGTCGTCCAGCTCGACCGGAGCGGCAAGTATTCCCAGGACTCCGACATGAAATGGTCGGGCTGCCGGCGGTATCTGATCAAGAAAGACTCCCAGCCGAAGAAAGTGACCTCGCCGATGCTCCAGGATCTCGGCCAGATCGACACGGCCGCGCCCTCGACCCTGCTCAACTTCGTCGACTGGGCGAGCCGCGCGTACCCCGCCCGCAGATATGCTCTGATCCTCTGGAATCACGGCACCGGCTGGAAGGAGATCCAGCCCGATGTCGCCGCCTCGATCATGACCACCGAGCCCGGCATCGAAGCGGCTCCGTTCGGTGATATATCATACAATATATCGTATGATGACACGACAGGCTCCTCGATGGATATCCCCACCCTCGGCCAGACGCTCGCCAAGGTGAAGGAGATCCTCGGCCAGCCCATCGACCTCCTGGGCTTCGATGCCTGTCTGATGCAGATGCTCGAAGTCGCCCACGAGGCGGCCGCCCATGCACGGTTCCAGGTCGGCTCGGCGGATCTCGAACCCGAGCGGGGCTGGCCCTATGATTCTTTCCTGGCAAAACTCGCGGCAAATCCGGCGATGGACGGCCGGCAGCTCGGCACCGCCATCGTCGACACGTACAAAGCCTCTTACCAGATGGGCTCACAGGGCAACACGGCCGTGACCCTCTCGCTTCTCGATCTGAGCAAGGTCGCTCAGGCAGCTCAGGGCATGAACGCCCTCGTCACGGCACTCAAATCCGGCATCCGCGAAATCGACCGGATCGAGCACGCCCGCGAGGCAACGCTCAAATACGTGTACAAAGACTACGTCGATCTCGGTCATTTCCTCGAGATTCTCGGCAAGACCGTCGAGACGGCCTCGATCAAAAACGCCGCCGCCAAGCTCCGCGCGGCACTCCAGGGCGAGAACGGCCTGATCGTGAAGCACGCATCGGGCGGCGACAAGTACAAAGACGCCACCGGGCTGTGCATCTTCCTGCCCGACCGGGCCGGCTTCCGCACCTACAAGAACCGGTACAAGCTGCTGAGCATGTCGAAACATACCGGCTGGTATAAACTTCTCGACGAGCTCGAAACCCCTTCCCTGCCGTATGTGAAGCTGATCGAAGTGGTTCTCGAGGATGAAAACCGCGACGGTCGTTTTGCCGCCGGCGAGAAGGTGGTCTCCCACCTCATCCTGCAGAACTTCGGCAAGGAAAGCGTCGGCCAGCTCACCGTGACGGCCGAGACGGCAAGCGGCGGCCTCGACAAGAAAGAGCAGTCGATGGAGATCACCCGCATCCCGGGCCCCGGAAAGAAGCTGGCGGCCGACGGACCGGCGTTCCAGATCCTGCCCGATGCGAAGATCGACAGCGAGGTGACCCTCACCTTCACGATCCGCGGCGAGAAGAGCCCTGCCTCGACCTTCCGAACGACCTTCTACGTGAAGGCTCCCTTCCAGACCAGCGGCCACGTGCTGCTCGCCTTCACCGACGCTTTCTCCCCAGCCACGCCCGTCCTCCAGGCCATGTTCCGTGACGGCAACGTCACCTTCGACCCGTGGGACCGCATGCTGGACGGTGAGCTGAAGCCCGACGTGCTCAAGCGGTACACCGACGGCTGGGTGTTCGTTTCGGTCCAGGACTCCTCCGACCAGCAGCAGTTGAGCGCAACCGAGATCGAGGCCCTGACCGGGTATCTCAAATCCGGCGGCCGGCTCGTTCTGAGCGGCCAGGATCTCGCCTTCTCCCTGCGCGACACGCCGTTCCTCAAGACGATGTGCAAGGCCGGTTTCGTCCAGGATGACACGAACGTGCATGTCGTATCGGGGCTGGCCGGAAGCTACAAGGGCCAGACCTACCAGATCTTCGGGGGCGACGGCGCCAACAACCAGAAGTGGCCCGACGAGATCGATCCGCTCACCGGCGCAAAGGCCATCATGAAGTTCGACAGCGCCGCCCGGGATCTGGCGAACGACCGCGACATGAACGGCCCCGACCTGAAGCCCAGTTCCCCGACACGCGGCATCAAGTCCTCCGGAGCGGCCGCGATCGAGGTGATCGACGGGTATCGGCTGCTGTTCTTCTCGTTCGGCATCGAGGCGATCAACGATATCGGTCAGCGGAATGCCGTGTTGAAGAATATCGCGACGTTCATGAACCCCTCGCTCGACACCCAGGTGCGCGATCTTGCCGGGGCGGCTTCGCGACGCCCCGCGCGCCGCAGCACCAGCAACTCCCGCCAGTATCTCGACGACGTCGACTTCCTGAGCGACGTGCGCCAGAACATCACCCGACGGGTCAAGAAGGAGATGGAGCGCAAGCCGGAAACGGCCTCCACCCTTCTCGAGACGATCGAACGGCTGCCGGCCGGTCAGCGCGAGGGCGTGTCGGAACTCGAAAAACAATTACATGACCTCTTGGAATTCCAGCGCCAGCATGGTACGTTCTTGAACCGGTAACCCCTTCTTACACGACCGCCAGGGAAGAAACCTCCGGGTTTCTTCCCCTCGTTTGTACGTACGCACAGGCCGCTCGAGGAGACGATGAAGATTCACCTCTCATGCATGCAGGGCAACATGCCGATGGACTTCCTGAGACAGAAAGTCACCCGTTTCGGCAAACTGATCATTCGGGAGTCGGCATGAAACGCTCACACTGGTTCGTTCCGCGCAAGGCAGACGTCGCAGCAGCCCGCATGGCCGGCCGTGACGACGCTTCCGCATCGGCCGACCTCCGGCGCCGGAAAATGCTGCGTCTCTACATGACCGCGATCCTGCTGGTCAGCATGATGCTGACGATGTACATCTGGCAGCAGACGAAAATGGTCGAGATCCGGATCCGCCTCCAGGAGTCGGAAAAGCGGTGCGACAACCTCGAAACGAACAACGCCGTCGTCCGTGCCGAGATCTCGAAACTCCAGTCGATCGCCCGGATCGAAAAGGTCGCACGCAGCGAACTCGGCATGGTGCCGCCCCAGCGCATCTGTTACATCCCTCTGCCAACGGAGTTTGCGCCGCAGCGCTGACCATGGAACACTCAGGACACATTCCGGTTCTCGAGGCCCAGGTGGCCGGATTCGCGCTTCCCGAGAGAGGCGAGGTGTTTGCCGACGTGACCTTCGGCCTCGGAGGCCACACACGGGCCATCCTCACGTCCTTCCCAACGGTCCGGCGGGTCATCGCCATCGACCGGGATCTGGACATCCTGCACCGGTCGGAACGGGATCTTCCGGATCCGCGGATCACGCGTGTTCACGGCAGAGCGATCGAACTGCCGGATATTCTCGGCGAGTTGGGCCTGTCCGGACTCGACGGCATTCTCGCCGATCTCGGCGTCTCCTCTCCCCAGCTTGACGAGGCGGAGCGAGGCTTCTCGTTCACCCGCGACGGCCCATTGGATATGCGCATGGATCGCTCGTCCGGGGGCCCCACGGCGGCGGATCTCGTGAACACGGCCCGCGAAGACGAACTGTCGCGGATCTTCCACGAGTACGGCGAGGAACGTCACTCGCGGCGTATAGCATCTGCTATTTCAAGACGACGGGAAACCCGCCCCTTTGCGACGACCCGTGATCTTGCCGTCTTCATCGAGGGGGTTGCGCCGAACCGCGGCGGCATCGGGATCCACCCGGCCACGCGCGTCTTCCAGGCTCTCCGGATCGCGGTCAACGACGAGCTCCGCGAACTCGAGCAGTTCCTGCCGAGCGCCCTTTCTCTGCTGAATCCGGGCGGCCACCTGTCGGTCATCTCGTTCCACTCCCTCGAGGACCGGATCGTGAAGACCTTCTTCGCGGCGCAGCAGAAGGGGTGCACCTGTCCCCCGAAATTCCCTGTCTGCGTCTGCGGGAACAAACCGACGCTCGAGATCCTCACACGGAAGCCGGTCACTGCCGACGAGGCGGAAATGGCCGCAAACCCGCGTTCCCGATCGGCCAAGCTCCGGGTGGCCCGGCGTCTCGGGAAGGATGAAGCCGGATCATGAAGTGGCGTGCTCTCCGGACGCGCACGATGCGTGCGCTCATCGCCTGCGGGATCATGGGGGCCATTCTGGGCCTGTACATGCTCCGGCTGTTCCAGCTCCAGGTGCTCCAGTTCGATGACTGGTCACGCCGGTCGCTCCAGAACCACCGCACCCAGCACACGCTGGAGATGAAGCGCGGTTCGATCACCGACCGCAACGGGGTCGAGCTCGCCCTTTCGGTTGAAACCTACACCGTCTATCTGTACACCCGCGAAATCCGCTCGATGCCGGACATGGCGGCCCAGCTCTCGACGGTGCTGCCGATGAACCGCGAGGAGATTCTGGCGAAAGTGAAGGGCCGCAAGGGCTATCTTCCCATTTTCAAGAACCTCGAACGGCATCTGGCGATGAAGATCAACGAGATGAATCTGCCCGGGGTCATCCTCGAGGAAAACTACCGCCGGGTGTATCCGCAGAATGCGCTCGCCTCGAATCTGCTCGGGTTCGCCGGTGGCGAGGGGCACGGCCTCGAGGGCCTCGAACTCTCGTTCGATCGCACTCTGCGCGGGTATGCCGGCATGGCCGTCGAAGAGGACGTGAGCACGAGCGAGGAAGGCCCGGGGCGCATGCGGATCGTCCGGCCGCCGATGGGCGGCAGTAATATGGTACTCACGATAGATTCGATCATCCAGCACATCCTCGAGACCGAGCTGGCGAAGCTGATGGAGCAGTGGAAGCCGATCGACGCCATGGCGATCGCGATGGACCCGTACACGGGCGAAGTCCTCGGTATGGCGGTCCTGCCGAACTACGATCTGAACAAGTTCGCCGATTCCCCGCCGGAAGCCCATCGCAACAGGCCCGTGACGGATCTGTTCGAGCCGGGTTCGTGCATGAAGATTTTCGCCACGGCCTGCGGCATCATGACCGGCACGATCAGCGGCGGAACGCGATTTTACTGCAAAGGCGCCGGCGAAGTTGCCGGCAAGCGCATCAAATGCCACGGATCGCACGGGCTGGTCGACATCGAAGAGGCGATCGCCGAGTCGTGTAACGCCACGATGGTGCAGATCTCGCAGGCTCTCGACCAGCGTGCGCTGTATCGCTTCTACCGTCAGCTCGGCTTCGGCGAGCCGACCGGCCTCGAGGTTCCCGCCGAGACTCCCGGGATGTTCAGCTCCCCCTCGAAATGGTCAGCCCTTTCGGCGGCGTCGCTGTGCATCGGTCAGGAAATCGGCGTCACCGGCGTCCAACTCGTTGCCGCCTACTCCGCGATCGCAAACGGCGGCCGACTCCTGCGGCCCAGGCTGGTGAAGCGGATCGAGTCGCCGAACGGGGATCTGAGCGAGGAGTTCGGGCCCGAGGAAAAGCGGCAGATCATGCCCCCCGAGCTGACCCGGCGCCTGCGCAGGATGCTGGCGGGCGTCGTCGATCACGGAACGGGGGACCTTGCCGCCGTTGCGGATTATACGGTCGGCGGCAAGACGAGCACCGCGCAGAAAGCCAACCCGGCAGGCGGCTACTACTGGGACAAGGTCGTCACCTCGTTCATCGGCATGGGCCCGGCCATGAATCCGCGCATCGTCCTGTTCGTCGCGGCCAACGAGCCGCGAGGTGACAACCGGACCCTGTTCGGCGGTAAAGTTGCAGGCCCTTACTTCGCCACGATGATGGATCGCATCCTGAAGTATCTCAAAGTCCCGCCCGACAAGGGGAACCATGCGGTGAGCGCCACAGGAACCCCGATCGTCACCGCCTTCGACAGCAAGACGGAGCCGGAGCGCCCTGCACCGTCCTCCAAGTCCCCTTCCCATCTCCCGCTGTCCGCCTTCGTTCCCCCCCTCTCCACGGCGGCATCGGGCACCCAGAGGGGGACGTTCCCACTTACCTGCGATCTGGTCCCCGACTTTTCGGGCATGACGCTGAAGGAAGTCGCCAGTCTGGCTCGCAGCCTCGATCTCGAGCCAACCTTCGATGGGAACGGGATCGCCGTCGATCAGTTCCCGAAGCCCGGCGCCTCTCTTGCCGAGACGCGGACGGTCCAGGTGAAATTCTCTCCCACCCCGCGCCCGTAACGACACCGAAATATTATGTAAACTCGCTCCGCGCGAACTCATCCGAGGTAGTCATGAAGTCCTTCCAAATGCTGCTTTCCACCCCTCCCCTCGAACGCTCCGGCAATCTCGACGTCCCCATCACGGGCGTGGCCTTCGACTCCCGCAGGGTCGAACCGGGCTTCCTGTTCGTGGCCATGCCCGGCTCAACAAACGACGGCGCCCGGTTCATCACGGATGCCATCCAGCGCGGAGCCGCCGCGATCGTGACCCAGGACGCCCTCGAGGGGATCACCGTTCCGGCCGTGCGCGTGGCCGACGCCCGCCGCACCCTCTCCTCGATCGCCCGCGCCTTTCACGACGATCCCTCAAAACGGCTGCAACTGATCGGCATCACCGGAACGAAGGGAAAAACGACGACCACCTACTTCATTCAGTCGATCCTGCGTGCTGAGTTCGGCCAGGCGTTCCGGTTCGGGACGGTCGAGTATGACCTCGGCTTCGATATCCGGCCCGCCCGGAACACCACCCCCGAGTCGCTCGACCTGAGCGCTCTGCTCTCCGAAGCTCTTGCCCACGAGATCCGAGCCGGGGTCATGGAAGTCAGCTCCCACGCGCTGAAAACCAGCCGGGTCGAGGACCTCACCTTTTCGGCCGCCGGATTTTCGAACCTCTCCCTCGAACACACCGAGTTCCATCCGGACATGGAAGATTATTTCCGGGCGAAACGCCGGCTGTTCCTCGACCTGCTGCCCCCAGACCGGGAAGCCGTGATCGGCATCGATGATGACTGGGGCCGCCGCCTCGCGCACGAATGCCGCGCCGCCGGCCGGAAGGTCCGGACGATCTCGGTCCGCAACGAGGCCGATATAAAAGCTATCAATATAAAACTTAGCGGTATGCATACCGAGTTCGAGATCGCCGTCGAGGGCCGTACGTTCCCGTGCCGTCTGGCACTGGCAGGCGAGTTCAACGTCTTCAACGCCCTGATGGCCGCCGGCCTTTCCCGGGCCATCGGGATCGGCTGGGAAACGATCATCCGCGGCCTGACCGCTCTCACCTCGGTTCCGGGGCGGTTCGAGAGCATTCCGAACCACCGCGATCTCACCGTGATCGTCGATTACGCGCACTCCCCGGCCGCCCTGGAAAACCTGTTGATCGCCGTGCGACCTCTCGCGGTGAAGGGGCGCGTCATTTCGGTGTTCGGCTGCGGTGGGAACCGGTCGACCGAGAAACGGCCCATTATGGGCCGACTCTCGGCAACCCTCGCCGACATCACGGTCGTGACGAGCGACAATCCCCGCAAGGAGAAGCCCGAGGAGATCATCGCGCAGATCTTCGCCGGTATCGAAGCGGTTCCGGCGAGCGAACGACGGGAAGTGCACGTCGAAGCCGACCGGCGCAAAGCGATCGCGAAGGCGATCGAGTTGGCCAGGCCCGGAGACGTGCTGCTGATCGCCGGCAAGGGCCATGAGACAGGCCAGACGTTTGCGGATCGCACCCTCCCCTTCGACGACCGGCTGGTCGCGAAGGAGCTTCTCGAAGGAGCAAAGGCATGAGCACATCCCCCGACTGGAGTTTTGCCGATCTTCTTGCCGCCACGGGCGGCATCCATGCGGGCGGATCCCCCCGGCCGATCACGGGATTTTCGATCGACTCGCGCTCCCTGGCTCCCGGCGAGGTGTTCGTCGCCTTCAAAGGGGAGCGCACCGACGGCCATGCCTACATCGCCCAGGCCCTCGCGAAAGGGGCTGCGGCGATTGTTTCCTCACGCTGGATCGAAGGCGCCGCTCCTGCGGCTGACGATCCTGCGTGGATCCGCTGCGATGATCCCCTGCGCTCGCTCCAGGACGCGGCCCGGTATCACCGTGCCCGCCACAAGGCCCTGTTTATCGGCGTCACGGGCAGCAACGGCAAGACGACGACCAAAGAGATGCTGCTGCACCTCTTTTCGGGTGTCTCGAAAACCTGGGCCACGGCGGGCAACTTCAACAACGACATCGGGCTGCCGCTCAGTCTGGTGCGGATTCCGCTCGAGACCGAGACGGCCATCATCGAGATGGGAATGAACCATGCCGGCGAGATCCGGTTTCTGGCGGGCATCGCCCGGCCGCACGCGGCGATCATCACCAATATCGGGCCGGCGCATATCGGCAACCTCGGCAGCCTCGAGAATATCGCCCTGGCGAAGGCCGAGATTCTCGAGGGGCTCGGCCCCGATGGACTCGCCGTCCTGCCCGGGGATGACCCCTGGCTGTCGACGCTCCGCTCGAAAACCCGCGCCCGGGTCGTCTGTTTCGGGTTCGGCCTCGGGTGCGACTGCAGCGGCCAGAACGTCACGATGGAAGCCGACGCGATCTCGATGGAGATCGTGCAGGGCGGATCCCGGACCCATGCGCGGCTCGGTCTGCTCGGCCGGCACAACGCCCTGAATGCTCTCGGCGCCCTCGCCCTGTTCGTCGGCCTCGGTCGTCGCCCGCTCGCCGAAGGCGTGGCTCTGCTCGAGCGGTTCCGGCCCGTCGCCGCGCGCATGGAGTCCCACGAAGTCGACGGGAAGCGCGTGATCCTCGACTGTTACAACGCGAATCCCTCCTCGATGAAGCAGGCCATTGAATATCTTGCCGTATGCAAAGGCCGCCGCGTCGCGGTTCTCGGCGACATGCGGGAGCTGGGCGACCAATCCGAGGCTCTTCACCGCGAACTGGGCGCATCCGTGGCCCGGCTCGGGCTCGACCGGCTCGTTGCCGTCGGCGAGCAGGCGCAGTTCATCGCCCAGGCGGCGCTCCAGGCCGGCATGACTGCAATCGCCGTCCATCCGTGCGGCGATGTCGCCGAGGCGGCAAAGCTGCTCGAAACCCTCCTGCTCGGCGGGGATACGGTGCTTCTGAAAGCCAGCCGCGGCATGCATTTCGAATCGATCGTGAAGGCGCTCTGGCCATCGCTGCCCTGCGATCTTCACTGAGTCCGGATCCCCGAAGGGAGACACCGTTACGTTCGCAGCCATTTTCAGCGCCATGACCGTCCGCATCCTGTTCGCTCTCGTGACCTCGTTCCTCGTGGCCGTTTTCATCGGCCCCCGGGTGATCGACCATCTGAAAAACAGGCAGATCGGCCAGACGATCCGCGAAGAGGGGGTTCAGGAGCACAAAAAGAAAGCCGGCATCCCCACGATGGGCGGCCTGATCATTCTGATCCCGTTCCTGCTGACGACCATCCTCTGGGCCCGCTGGCATCCGGCTGTCGGCATCGTGCTGTTCACGACGTTCGCCATGGCCATGCTCGGAGCGACGGATGATCTCACGAAGGTCATCAAGGCGCGCAGTCTCGGTCTCACCCCACGGCAGAAGCTTGCCGCGCAGATTCTCACGGGGCTGGTCACGGCCTATGCCGTCAAGACATGGCTGGGATCGGGCAACGAACTCGCGACGCCGCTTTCCGGAGAGACGGGCGGCCTTCCCCTGGCATCCACGTTCATCCAGGTACCCTGGCTGGGAATCGTGGATCTCGGCGCCCTGTACATTCCCTTCGTCGCGTTCGTCATCGTGGCGTTCAGCAATGCCGTGAATCTGACGGACGGGCTCGATGGCCTGGCAGGAAGCGTGACCCTGACGGTGCTCGTTCCGATGATGGTCATCACCTTCGTCAGCGGGGTACCCGCCCTTGCGCGAGGGCTCGGGACCGCGTTCATTCCCGGCTCCGCCGAACTCACGATCCTCGCGGCGGCGCTGTTCGGCGGCTGTCTGGGATTTCTCTGGTACAACGCGAATCCGGCCCAGGTATTCATGGGCGATACCGGCTCGATGGCGCTGGGAGGGGCGGTCGCGGCGCTCGCGGTTTGCACGCGAACGGAATTTTTCCTTGCCCTGATCGGCGGCGTGTATGTGACCGAAGCCGTGTCGGTCGTTCTCCAGGTCTCGTATTTCAAATACTCGGGTGGAAAGCGCATCTTCCGTATGAGCCCGATTCATCACCATTTCGAGCTGTGCGGATGGGCCGAGCAGAAGGTGGTTGCCCGGTTCACGGCCGTCAGCCTTCTTCTCTGCCTGGGCGGTCTGGCCCTGTTTGCGATGCGGCTCGCCGCCGGGTGATCCGCAGCTCTTCCCGAAAAAAGAGACCCCGGCGAGATAGCCGGGGTCAAGCAATTGGGATGTTTTATGGACGTTTAGAACGTATCAGCGGTAGAAGATCGAGAGCTGGACGTTCTGCATGCGAATGTCGAGAGCATCTTCGTTGCGGGCCGCGAAGAAGTAGGATGCGCTGGGGTTGTTGCGGACGTAGTCCGTGACATCGATCGTGTAGCGGGTCATCGGGTTGGTCGCGCCAAATTCCCCGAGATGGAAGCCCAGAAGGGCATTGTTGCCAACCCACCAGCCGCCCAGGTTCTTGATGACCTGAACCTGCTGCGCCGAACTCATATACGCCTGCATGCGGGCACCGCCGTTGAACCGGTATTCGGCATCGAACACCATCTCGGCACGAGTGAACGCGAGGCTGACGAAGTCGATCGCCACCGGGATTTCGAGGGCCATCTCGGCATACGCGCCATTGGCCTCGGACCAGGGGAAGAACTCCGAAAACCAGCCCGTGTTGGCAACCGTGCTGCGGATCACAACGGGATTCATCTCGGCGACAAGCTCGGACACCTCGCCGCCCTTCACGATGACGGTCGAATTCCGATCGAGATACTCGGGATGTGTAAGCTTCACATCGTACGTTCCATTCGGCACTTTCGAGAAGGCGAAGGTACCATTCGCATCCGATACGGCGCTGAATGCCGTTCCAGATAGACTCACGGACACGCCGGAGAGCGGGGTCTTCTTCACGTAGTCGAAGACGGTACCGGACACATCGCCATCGGCGGCCACAACGACCTTCTGGACGAGCGTCGAACTGATCTTCACGATGGGAAGAAGCATGTATTCCGTCGATTTCTTCTTCCCGTTGCCTTTCACCTTCAGAGACAACTTATTGAAGAAACGGATCGATATTTCCGTCGTATACCCATCCTTGATTTCGAACGAGCCAAAGAACCGGACGCGGTTGCTCGGAATGACGAGCGGATAGGACGCACCACCGACGACGACGCGGCCGCCCTTGATGCGGAACTCCATGTAATTATATACACCGGCGGGCAAGGGGGTCTCGGCCAGGATGTTGGTGATCACGGAAGGATTGCTCAGGTCGATTTCTTTCGAAACGACATCATAGGATATCGGCTTTCCGACCTTCGGCTTGACCTTCATGGAATCGAGGGTTATAAAGATATTATCCGCGCTCGAAGCGGAGAGAACCCGCATTTTAAGGCACCCGGGGCCACCCTTGGATGAACTTCTGACTTTGTGAGAAACGACGAACGAAGGCTCCGCATACGAGTAGCGGCTCTTCCCGAGCGCCAGGGGGCGAGCACGCGCAGCGAGAACCTGGGTGGAGGCGAGTTGCTCTTCCTGCGCGGTCAGCGCAGCGTTCGCCTGCTCCGAGAGGGAGGAATCGGCGACCGGGTTGAACCCGCCGCTACCGAGACAGCCAGCGACCATCAGCGGCAACGCACCGAGT
>JAKQOH010000035.1 GCA_029565415.1 Candidatus Rifleibacteriota bacterium
CTCCGGCTCCGGCGCCATATCCATGACCTGGGGCCGCTTGCTCCGCTCCAGGCCGAGCGCACCAGCTACCGCCTCGAGACGATCCATCTCTTCGAAGAGTATGTGTACCGACCGCTCCAGCGCGGCATCCTCGGCCTGTCGCACGGGCTCCAGAAGCTCCAGGCGGGCTCGCTGACGGCGTATCTCGCTCTCCTGTTCGCCGTGGTCGTCGTGCTGCTGGTCATGGGAGGCGTGAAATGAACACCGCGATTCTCCTCATCGTCAAGCTCTCCGGCCTCCTGATCCTCGCCCCTCTTCTCCAGGGCATCATCAAGCGCGTCAAGGCAATCCTCCAGGGGCGCCAGGGGCCCGGCATCCTCCAGCCCTTCCGCGACGTGACCAAACTGCTCGGCAAGCGCCGAGTCATCAGCCGCGAGACCTCGTGGGTGTTCGGCATGGCCCCGATCGCCGCGTTCGCCGCGGTGGCCACCGCTTCCCTCATGATCCCCTGGATCAGCTCCACGCCCTGGGGCTACATGGCCGACCTGCTGCTGTTCGTCTACCTGCTTGCGATTCCGCGGTTCGTGATGGCCCTTGCCGGCCTCGACGCCTCGGGCTCGTTCGGCGGCATGTCCAGTTCCCGGGAAATGGCGGTCTCGGCGCTTGCCGAACCGGCGCTCCTGCTCGCCCTGCTCACGCTTGCGCTTCCCGCCCACTCCCTCGACCTCCACGACCTGATCTGGAAATCGACGACAGTGCCGGTGTTCACGCCCGCAGGGCTGCTTGCCGGCGTCGCCTTCTTCATGGTCGTCGTCGCCGAACTCGGCCGCATCCCCGTAGACAATCCCGACACCCACCTGGAGCTCACGATGATCCACGAAGGCATGGTGCTCGAATACTCGGGCCCACAGCTCGCCCTCATCCATCTGACCTACTGGGTGAAGCAGGTGTCGCTCGTGCTGCTGCTCGTGAACGCCTTTGCCCCGTTCGGCTTCAGCGCTCTCGCCACGGCGGCCGATGCCGGCATGCTGGTCGGCTGGCTCCTGGTCAAGCTCGTCCTCGCAGGGATCGCGCTGGCCCTCACCGAAACCCTCCTTGCAAAGCTGCGGCTGTTCCAGATGATGGATCTGATGGGGCTTTCGCTCGTGCTGTCGATCACGGCCCTCCTGTTCATGGCGACCGGCGGCTGAGAAAACGAGGAAATATATATGAATAACTATCAACAACTGATCGTCTGGATGGGGACGATCATCCTCCTTTCCGGGTTCCTGACGGTTCTGTTCCGGCGGTTCTGGAACGTGCTCGCCTGCTACCGGATCCAGTCCCTGGCGCTTGCCGTCGCGATGTGGACGACGGGACGCATGATGGGAAACGGGCATATCGAGATGATCGCCTGGGCCACCCTCCTCGTGAAGGTCATCCTGATACCCGCCTGGATCCGCCACGTCCTGAAACGGCTGCCGGCGCGCACCGAAGTGGGGCTGACGGTCGGCATCGCCTTTTCCCTCTTCAGCGCGGCGGGGCTGCTGCTGCTGGCCCACGTCGTCGCCGCCCGCGCCCTGCACGGACTGCGCATTCCCGCGGATGACCTGACCACCGTGCTGGCGCTCGTTCTCATCGGCCTGTTCCAGATGATGACGCGACGCGAGGCCGTCACCCAGATGATGGGAATCCTGTTCATCGAGAATGCCGTGACCCTGGCGGCGCTCAAACTCGCCAAGGGGCTTCCCATGATCATCGAACTGGGCATCATGTTCGACGTTCTCATCGGCATTCTCGCCATGGGAATCCTCGTCTACCGTATCCAGGAGGAATACGCCTCCACCGATACCTCGCGGCTTTCGACCCTGCACGGGTGAGGAGGAACACATGCTCACCACGCTGATCACCATCCTCGCCGTTCTCGCCGGAGTCGCGTTTCTGCCGGCCCCGATTCTCGTCACGACGGCCATCGCCCTGATCGCGAGCCTCTCCCTGTGGGGATTCGGCGGTGCCCTCGTCTGGTCGGTTCTCGTGGAGAACCAGACCCCTGCCGCCTGGGGCGTCTTCTATCTCGACCGGCTCGGGGGGTTCTTCCTGGCCGTTCTCGTTCTCATCGGTGGTGCCGTCCTGCTCAACGTCGCGGGCCAGCTCCGGACAGCCGCCGCCGGCGGCAGTCAGCCGGCAGCCGCGTCGGCAGCTCATGGCGGCAACGTGCCCTTCTCGGTTTCCCTGGGGCTCACCCTGTTGTTCCTGCTCTTCATGATGCTGGGCCTCTGCTCGCGCAACCTCGGTCTGATCTGGGTCTGCGTCGAAGGCACGACGATGGTCTCGGCCCTGTTGATCGGCTTCGAGCACCAGCGCACCGCCCTCGAGGCCGCCTGGAAATACATCATCCTCTGCACCGTCGGCCTCTCCTTCTCGCTGCTCGGCCTCATCCTGCTCGTGTTCGCGGCCGATATCGCCGGCGCCGTTCCGACCCTCGACCCGGTCGGTCTCGCGGTGCTCGCGCCGCAGCTCCCCCCCACGCTGCTCAAGCTGGCCTTCCTGCTGATCCTGGTCGGCTTCGGCACCAAGGCGGGCTTCGCGCCGCTCCATTCCTGGCTGCCCGACGCTCATTCCCAGGCCCCGGCCCCCACGAGCGCCCTCCTCTCGGCCGTGCTGCTCAACTGCTCGGTCTACGCCATCATCCGCGCGGCCGGCGTTTTGAGTGCCGCAGGCCTCGGCGGGGAAGTGCGATCGGGGCTTCTGCTGTTCGGCTTCCTCTCCGTCGCTCTCGCCGCGCTGTTCCTGCTGGTTCAGCATGATCTCAAGCGCATGCTTGCCTATTCCAGCATCGAGCACATCGGGCTCATCACCCTGGGAATCGGCATCGGAACCCCGCTTTCCGTGTTCGCCGCCCTGGTTCACACCATCACCCACTCGCTTTCGAAAGCTCTCGCCTTTCTCTCGGCAGGAGAACTGGTCCGCGAGGCCCACTCTCACGAGATGAACCGCATGCTCGGCATGCTCCGCCGCCGTCCCGCCGCCGCTTCAGGCTTCGGGGTCGCCATGACCGGCCTTGCCGGGATGCCGCCCTGGCCGATCTTCGCCAGCGAGCTGCTCCTCGTCTGGGCCGCCCTCGCCGCCGGCCGGGTCTGGCTCGCGATCGGGCTGCTCCTGCTGCTGGCGACCGCATTCACCGGCCTTCTCTACCATACCGTCCGGGTCGTCTTCGGCGACGACCCCTTCCACCACTGGCATCACCACAAGGACGGGACCGGTCATCACGCCGAACCCGAAGTGCCCGACCGCGTTCCGGTGAAACGCGAATCCGGTCTTGTCTGGCGCGATCTTTCGATCGCCGTTCTCGTTTTCATGGTCACGACGACCCCGCTTCTGCTGCTGACGCCCGTCGCAGGCGTCATCCGCGCCGTGGCGGCGGTGATCCCGGGAGGTGCCCAATGAGCAGGCTCGAATCCTTCCTTGCCGGATGGCGGCTCACGCCCGATGCCGGTTCTCCGCAGAACTGTATAACGGCAGATATTGAACTCGACCGTCTCCTCGAGGTCGCCGCTGCCGCGAAGCGCGACCACGCTGCCGCCCTGGCGATGCTCACGGCCCTGGATCTGCATCCCCAGACGCCCCGGTTCCGGCTCGTGCTCGTGCTCCATGTGCCCGGCGAGCCCCGGTATCTGGTGCTCCGGGCCCCCGTGATCGCCGAAAAACCCGAGTTCCCGAGCCTCACGGCGATCTTTGCCAACGCGAACTGGCCCGAACGCGAGATCCGCGACATGTTCGGCCTCCACCCGACCGGCCATCCCGACCCCCGGCCCCTCGTCTGGAAAGGCGGCTGGCCGCGCGACCTCGCCCCCCTGCGCAAGGATGTCCGGCTCGATCGCGCGTATCCTGTCGAACGGACCCTGTTCCCTCCCCCGCCCGTCGAGGGCGAGGGCGTCTGCGAGGTGCCGGTCGGGCCGATCCACGCCGGTATCATCGAGCCCGGCCATTTCCGCATCCAGGTCGTCGGCGACACGGTCCTGACGCTCGATGCCCAGATGTTCTACTGCCATCGCGGAATCGAAAAGATGGCCGAGGGGCGCAATATCTCCTCGGCCCTGCTGCTTGCCGAGCGCCAGTGCGGAACCTGTTCCGTCAGCAACGCCCTGAGCTACTGCCTCGCCGTGGAACGGGCCGCCGGCACGACGGTTCCCGCCCGGGCCCGCTCGCTCCGGCTCGTCGTGGCCGAACTCGAGCGGATCTACAACCACGTCAACGATATCGCCGCGATCCCCGGCGGCGTGGGCTTCGCCTTCCTCGGCCAGCAGGGGCTGCGGGTGAAGGAGGAGATGCAGCGCCGGCTGCGCGGCCTGTGCGGCCACCGGTTCCTCCGCAACGTGCTCGTTCCCGGCGGGATGCGCCAGGACTTTTCCGATGCCGATATCCAGCGGGTCACCGAGGAGTTCGAGGGGCTCTGGAAGGATTTGCGCAAGCCCGTCGGCATCGCCCTCGATCACAGCATCTTCCTCGATCGGGGCGAAACGACGGGGTACCTCACGACGAAAAACGCGGTCGCCCTGCGCGCCGTCGGCCACGCCGCGCGGGCGTCAAATATAGCGGCCGATACACGTCTGGATCACCCCTACGATGGATACGCCGAGCTGGGCAGTTGGAAGATCCCGACACGGCCGGAAGGCGACGTGATGGCCCGGTTCCGGCAGCGGATCGCCGAGCTCGATCAGTCGTTTGAGATGCTTCGCCAGACGGTGAAGCAGCTTCCCGCCGGGCCCGTGCGCGCCGATATCGCACGGCCCCGCGCCGGCTCCTGGGGGCTCGGTGCCTCCGAATCGGCGCGTGGCGAAAACCTCCTTCTGATCCGGTTCGCCGAGGGAGGCACGATCGACCGGTATGCCGTGCGCACGGCCTCCTACTGCAACTGGCCCTGCATCCCGACCACGGTTCGCGGAAACATCGTTCCGGATTTTCCGCTGATCAACAAGAGTTTCGAGCTCTGCTACGCGGACGTGGACCGCTGAGGACGAAGCGATGTTCAAACAGCTCTGGATTGCGTTGACGAATCGGAATGTCGTGGGACAGCCGGACACGGCTCCCTCGCCCCGTCTGAACATGACGGGACGCCCGGCGGTCGAGGCCGGCCGCTGTACCGCCTGCGGCGCCTGCGCCGATGCCTGCCCGACCGGCGCCCTCCGCAAGGGAAGCCCCGTCCCCGGCTTCGCCCCGGGCAGGTGTCTGGGCTGTGCCCGGTGCGTAGAGGCCTGTACCCCCGCCTGTCTCGCGTTTGCCCCGGTTTCCGACACCTGGGCGCTCGGGGCTGCCGACGAGTGGCAGCCGCTCCGGACACGGGAGGTGAAGTGACATGGCCGTGCATCTCGAAAAGATCGAATTCCCGCTGCCGGCGGATCCCGTCGACCCCGAGGGATTGAAGGGCCTGCTGGGATCGCTGCACTTCCGGCATCTCGATGTCGGCTCGTGCAATGCCTGCGACAACGAGCTGATCGCCCTGGGCGGGCCGCATTACGACATGCAACGCCTGGGCATCGACTGCGTCGCCTCGCCGCGGCACGCCGACGTGCTGATGCTGACCGGCCCCGTCTGCCGCAACTCCCTCGCCGCGGTTTACGAGACCTACTCCGGCACGCCGCTGCCCCGTCTCGTGGTTGCCGTGGGAAACTGCGCCTGTTCCGGCGGCCTCTTCGCCGGGAGTTACGCCGTGTTCGACGGGGCCCGGGAGGTCGTGAGCGTTGCCATCAGCATCCCCGGCTGCCCGCCGGCACCCGAGGAAATTCTCGCCGCGCTGACGAACGGTCTGCGCGCCTACACGGATCTGGCGAAAAAATAATATCGTTTATATAAATAAACCGGGCGCCCCGAAGGGCGCCCGGTTCGTGTTTCTGTGGTTACTTTTTGAGGGCCAGATCGATGTAATCCGTCGTGACGGTCGGCCGGTCCTTGACGCCGAGGACGTCGAGCAGTTCGGCGATGATCTTCGCCTTGCTCTCGGCATCCTGGCGGCTCCAGGTGCGGCTCTTGACTTCGAGGAAGTTGCCGATGGCCGGCTTCTTCATCGTGTCGACGTTGATGAAGAACTCGGTATCCTTGAAATGCACGAGATACCGCAGGCGGTCCTTCTGGATCTCGGTCTCGTCCTTCGGCTGGAAATACTCGCGGTAGAAGCGGAGCGAGTTGTTCGCCGGGGCGAGATACCGGCTGCGGGAGAGCAGCACGGCGGACGGATACTTGTTCTCGCGATCCTGGCCGAGCAGCGTCAGACGTGCACGGACCTGGCTCACCTGGCCCTTCTCGTCGACGAACTCGTCTTCGCGGTACCGGATGCGGCCCTGAGTGGAATCCTCGAAGTCGAAATACGTGTCGAACTGGCGGTAATGGCGTTTCCGCTCGATTTCGATCTCGCCCTTCTCGAGGGCGGCGACGATCGGGGCGGTCTCGTCGACCTTCACCTTCACCTGGACCTCGAAGCTCTCCTCCTCCATGGCGCCGCCGATCGCGACCAGCTTCGACAGAACAGACTGTTCGCGCTTGGCCAGGAAGGCGTCGATCCTGGCTGCGAAGCCGGCGGCTTCGGCGATGAGAGCCTTCTCGTCGAGAGTCAGCACCTTCCGGTCACGCATCAGCCACTTGCCGTTCACCATCGAGTCGGTGACGTCGGTCGACTTGGTCGCGTAGACGATCTGGGAGTAAATGCAGGTCTCGTCGCGGTTGAAGCGAGGCTGGTTGTGGAGCGGATGAATATCGACGAGTATCATATCTGCCCGTTTGCCGGGGATCAGGGAGCCGGTGATCGAGTCGATGTGGAGAGCGCGTGCGCCGAGGCGGGTGGCCATCAGTACGACGCTGCGGGCCGGAAGCGCCGTCGGGTCGAGGGTGGACAGCTTGGCCAGGAAGCTCGCGAGGCGCATTTCCTCGAACATGTCGAGATCGTTGTTCGAGGCGGGGCCGTCGGTGCCGAGGCCGACCGAGACGCCCAGTTCGAGCATCCGCTTGGTGGGGGCCGCGCCCGAGGCCAGCTTCATGTTCGAGGAGGGGTTGTGGATCGCCCCGACCCGGTGCTTGGCCATCTCGCGCATCTCGCCCTCGTCGATGTAGACGCAGTGGGCCGCGATCGCCTTGGTGTCGAGGAGGTTCTGTTTGCGGAAGTAGGGGATGCCGGGCATGCCGTACTGCGCGCGAAGCCCGTCGACTTCCTGCGAGGTTTCCGAAAGGTGCGTGTGCAGGGGAATGTCGAACTCCATCGCGATCGCCGCGCAGGCCTTGAGCAGCTCGGGCGTCGTGGTGTACGGCGCATGCGGGGCGATGGCGGGCACGATCAGCGGATGCCCCTTCCATTTCTGGACGAAGGTGCGGGTGTAGTTGAGCGCGTCATCGTAGGACGGGGCGTCGGGGGCCGGGAACTTGAGCACCGACTCGCCGCACACCGCGCGCAGACCGGCATCAGCCGTGGCCTTGGCGACCTCGTCCTCGAAGTAATACATGTCGGCGAAGCAGGTGGTGCCGCTGCGGATCATCTCGGCGCAGGCGATCTTCGTGCCGAGCGAGACGAACTCGGGCGTCACGAACTCGCGTTCGACCGGCATCATGTACCCCATCAGCCATACGTCGAGGCGCAGATCGTCGGCCAGGCCGCGCAGGAGCGTCATCGGAACGTGCGTGTGGGCGTTGATCAGGCCGGGCATCAGCACGCGGCCGCCGCAATCGATCGTTTCCTTGCCGGTGTACTCCTGCCGGATCTGGGCTTCAGCGCCGACCGCCGCGATCGTTTCGCCGTTCACGGCCAGAGCGCCTTTCGTGTACTGCGTGAACTCCTGATCCATGGTCAGGATGTGGGCATTCGTGAAGAGAACGTCTACCTGTTTCATCGTGCCTTCCATCGCCTTTCTGTCATCGAATTTCCGGGTATGGCCCGGCACCTGTTCAGCGTATTGTACCATGCGTCGATTTCCGCGCCAATCATCCGATGAAAATCTGCGAAAAGAAACGAGCCGGAAGCATGGTTCCGGCTCGTCTGCGAGAGGCGTTTTCGGACGTTTCAGTCCTGGGGTGCGGGGGGGACCTCTCCCGGAGCGGCTTCGCCGTGGCCGGTTCCGGCAGACGGGGCCGATACGGCGGTTCCCGCTTCGGGCACCTCGAAATCGAGTTTTTCCGGGGCTTTCGCACGGATCAGGAGGGCGATCGCCTTGAGCTGTTCTTCGGAAAGGGTGAGCGCGGCTTTCTCGGCGACGTGCCGGACGGCTTCCTTCAGCTCCTCGAGAATCCGGTTCTGGTGCCGGACGAGGCCCGCCGGTTCGAAGCCGGAGGCGCCGCCCGCGGCCGACACCTTGGTCAGGCCGTCGGCGGATGCGGACTCGATCAGGCCGGGGGGCTGCATGTCGAACACTTCGTCGATGAGGTCCTGGGTGAATCCCAGGGAAGCGAGGATCGTTCCCAGAGAGTGGGTGAACTCGGCCATCTGCCCGGAGCGGGGGTCGAACACGGCCCGGATATCGGCCGGCGTGCTGGCGAGATCCAGTTGGCCACGCATTTTATCGATCAGTTGATAGAATCCCGCGTATTCGGTGCGGGATTTTTCACCGACGAGCGTCGTGACCGCATCGGCAACCAGGGCGAGGGTGGTGTGCTTGGTTTCGCGCAGGCGGGTCGCTGCGAACTCGGAACCGGCCGCATCGCTTTCCCCGAGGCCGGGGAGAAGCTTCTCGATGGGCTGATGGAGGAAAGCGTTTTCGAACTCGTCAAGGGCGCTCAGATCCTCGCTCGTGAAACCGAGCCCGCGGGCCTGTTCCTCGAGCTTCCGAAGGTAGACCAGACGCGCCTCTTCCGCGCTGATTTCCCCGTTCTCGACGGCTTCGATCATACTCTGGTGGAGATTGAATGCCGCTTCGGAAAGCTCCTTGAACCGCTCGCCGAACTTGAGGCGGCGGGCCTCGTCCATCGCCAACAGCGACTGAACGATGGGGCCAAGCTGTCCATCGAAGCGTGTCAGCGTCTCCTCGGGAACGAGGGCCGTCAGTTCCCCGAGACTGATTTCATCCGCCTTCCCGAACCGGCCCAGCTCCCGAACGATCTTCGCCTGGATGCGGCTTTCCGGATCCATCGTCGGGGCTCTCACGACGGCGCCCTGCTTCAGACCCGGAACGACGCATTCCGCCGTTTCCCCGTTCCTGAAGGCCTGAACGATCAGATTCCGGGCCGGAAGGGCTGGAACGGCATACGAAATCTGGTAGTAGCCGCGATCATCCGATTGACCGGTTCCCAGAACCTGCTCGGAGCCGTTCTCGGGATCGAGGGCATACAGGGTGACGCGGGCGTCAGCGAACGGTTCCGACAGCGTGGATGCGATGCGGGCGCGCAGGCTTCTGGCAACCGAATCCCGACTCACATACCCTTCCACGCCGCCTCGGACCGTGGGCGCAGGCAGAAGGCCGGCCGGGTTCGCGCCGCCGTCGCTGCTGCTGCCGCAGCCGCTGAAAACCATCGAACAACAGAATGCCGACAGGAACGCGAAATACCGCAGTTCGCTGCGTTGCGTGTGCTTCATGAAACCGCCTCCTGATTCGTGCCGATGGGAAGGGGGTTCCCTCCGTGGCATCATGTATACAGTCTCTATCGGCAAACGGGGCGGCATTGTGAAATCGGCGAAATCGCCGAGCGCGGGAAGAAATTGTCGAACCGTGTCGGGCGGGCGCGGTTGCATGCTATGCTCGAGCCGGTGAGAGCGGGGGCTGACCCTGCCGGTATTGAAATTGCTTTCAGAATGAGATGCGATCATTCGCCGGATAAAGGGGGATACGATGAATTACGGGAGATGGTGCAGACTGCTGGGGGTTCTGATCACGCTGTTCATGGCAACGCCTGTGGCGGCAGGCCCCGTTCAACCGGACCCGACCCCCGCTTCTGCCACGAAATCCCTTTCAAGCGATCCGTTTGCCGACCTTGGCGCCCGGCCGGAGACTGCTTCCGGTGGGGAGCTGGTCGCGGAATCGCGTACCGGCAGAACACGGGAACGCAGGACGAGGAGCTTCCTCAAACAGGAACTGCTGGAGCAGATTTCCTGGAATGATGCGGGCGCGGGGCCGTATCGTCGGCTGTCTTACGGTGGCGAGCTTTTGCAGCGGTTTTCCGATGCGGTCACGACGTGGGGCTCGTTCAATGCGCAGTTGCGGTTCGTGCATCGTGCCGGGTTCCTTCCCGTCCAGAACGATGTCGAGGGGGAGGAGAGGGAAAACGGGTTTCTCGAGTATCACAACCTGTATTTCGACCGGTTCAATGCCCTGGATGCCTTCCTTTCACCGGAAGCCCGCGCGCGGCACATCGGGCGGTTCAATTTCCGCCTCGGCCGTTTCTACCTTCCCTCGGGCATCAATCTCCAGACCGACACCCACGGCACCGTGCTCCAGCTGTCGAACGAGCGCAATTTCGGGTTCGAGCGCGACTGGTATGCCGGCTTCTGGGGGGCCCTCACCAAGGATCTCAATTACGATTTGTATGCCATGGCAGGCTCGGGATACGATCTGCGGCTCGAGGGGCAGAAAGGGCTGCTTGGGTTGCGGATCAGCCTGGCGAACTCCTGGCTTTTCGAAAAGGGCTGGGAAGGCGGGATATCGCTCGTCACGGGGGAACGCATTTCCAAGCATGCGCTGATGCGGAGCCCTTCCGTTGCGGCTCTGGCAGATCGGGGGAAGTTCATCGAAACGCGCCGCCTCGGGCTCGACATGCGCCATTCCCGGCCGGCCGCGAACGGCACGGTGACGATGACCGCGGAGTGGACGGCCGGGCGGGATGAAGATGATGATGTTCTCACGCAACTATATCAGGCAGAATATCTGCGCCGGGACCGGAAGCTCGGATATGCGGTGCAGTACCGGCGGTTCCGCCAGGCGATCGGCCCCGGGCCGATGCCGATGATGGCCGGCCAGGGGCCTGGAGATGCGGATGCATCGCTGATCGGCGAAGTCACGTGGTATTTCCGCAACGAGATCGGCAACGCGAATCTGCATTGGATCAAGCTCAACATCGAACGGCAGACGGAACGCCAGATGGGCCGGAACGACCTGCTGACGACGATCCAGTATTACCGGTACTGGTAGGATCCTCTCTGGAATCAGCGGGGGGGCGGGAGGGATTCCCGCCTCCCCCGGTTCTTTCTCGGGAACGCTTCGAGAAACACCTCGGCGTTTCTGACGCCTGGCACGCTTCATGCAATACCTCATGACTGAGGGTGGGGTCATACCACCCGAACGGAGGTGTGCCATGAAAAACCGGTTTCTGAAAGCTTTTGTTCAGCTGTCTTTCGTGATTCTCGAATGGATCATCCCTGCCTGGGTTTTCGCGGCCATCGGATGCACCCTCAGCAATCCGGCCCAGGATCTCAAGTTTCTCTACCCCGAAGTGACCAGTTTCAAGGAGGAGATCCGCGAGCTGCGCACCCTGCCGGGCGGTTCCGCCGTGTATGAGGGGCTGAAAGAGCGCCTCGGGAGCGATCTCGATCCGATCTACGAGTCGTTCGACACGCCGTACACCGTGTATTCCGTGTTCAAAGGGGACACGCGGATCGGGTATGTCCACGGCGTGAACGTTCCCGGGAAAGGCGGCGTGATCCAGGTCTTTCTCTCGACCGATCCTTCGACGGGCGAGATCCGGGATTTCTTCTTCCAGCGCATCGAGAGCCGGGCCGCGCGAGAATTGAAAGACAAAACGTTCCGCGCCCGTTTCCGGGGGATGAGTCTGGCGGATTTCTATAAGCATGACTATTTCAAGGTTGCCGAGCCCGAAAATCCGACGGACCGGCTGGCCGGGATCCGCCCTCCGGGGAGTGATGCCGACGTGGTTGCGGACTTCTCCTCATCGCTTCGCGGCATCCGGAAGAACCTGATCCTTCTCGACCTGTTTGTTTACGACCGGAAGGCCGAACCGTTCTTCGAACGGACGAAGTCCTTGCTCGCCGCCCGCCGGGAAAAATGATCCCAGGATAGGACCTGGGCGTCCGGAACGAATGATGCGTCGAGCCTCTCGGGGCTCGAAAGGAGATACTGTCATGAAAACTATTGTATTGATCGCTTTGTCCGTTCTCGTTCTGTGCGGAGCCGGACTCTATGTCCTGCTGAGCCCCGCGGAGGTCTATGGGGAACCTTTCAAGATCAGGTCTCTCACTTCCTTGCGGGAGATCGTCGGGCAGCCGGACCGGTATCTCACGGCGGACCTCCGCACATCCGGCCGGATCGTCCGCCAGTGCCCCAGCTCCGGCTGCTGGTTTTTTCTCGATGATGGCTCGGGCGGACAGGTTCGTGTCGAGCTCGGCCATCTGGGCATGAAGTTTCCCCAGCATGTAGGTGGTACCGCCATCGTCGAAGGCCGCCTGATGAAGGACGCGTCGGGGCTGGAACTCGTCGGGAACGGCGTTCGGTTCGAGCGCTGAACCGGGGCGTGAAAGAGAACACGGAGGCAATCTATGGGACATCTGAAACTTGCGTGGAGAAATCTGCTTCATCGCCCGGCCAGAACAGGTCTCACCGTTGTCGGCATCGCGCTCGCCGTTGCCGTGGCCGTCAGTCTGATCGGATTCAACGTGGGATACCGCGAATCGATCAACACGAGCATCGACAAGCTGGGGTTCCAGGTCATGCTGATGGCGAAGGGATGCCCGTACGAGGCCGCCACCATGATGCTCAAGGGGGGGACGGGCCTGCTGTATCTGCCGACATCGACATTCGACGAGGTGCAAAACGACCCGGAGATCGCGGCGATCACGCCGATCTTCATCGGGGTGGCCGAGAAAGAGGGAAGCGGCATCCGTGACGATTCGGCCTCCTCCTTTGCTATTCTTAGTGGTATAGAAACCGACAGCTTTCTCGCCATGAAGCCGTGGCTCTCTTTTTCACAGGCCCCCGGGGCTGCCGGAAGCCGGTGGTTCGCGAAGGAGTCGCCCGACGAGATCGTGATGGGATACGAGGTTGCCGAGTTCGAGCAGCGCAAGGTCGGCGACTCGTTCTACGCGACCGTGACCCCGCAGGGAAGCACCGAACCCGTCACCCACCAGTTCCGGGTTGTGGGCATCCTCGAACGGACCGGGACCCAGGATGACGGAACGGTGTTCCTGCCGCTGTCGACGGCCCGGAAGATCTTCAACCGCCCCGACGAGCTGACGATCGTGGGGATCAAGCTGCGGGAGTTCTCGGGCGTGAAGCTGCGCGAATTCGAGAAACGCTGGGCGAAGCTGCCCGAAGTCCAGGTCGTCAGTCTCCAGCAGGTGAAGACCACGCTCGTCAGTCTCGTCGAAACCGCCCAGACGATGATCGCCGCCGTCGCCATCATCGCCATCATCGTCGCGATCATCGGGGTCATCAATACGATCCTGATGAGCGTCGCCGAGCGAACCGGTGAAATTGGCATCATGAAGGCAATCGGTGCTTCCCGGAGCGATATATTCCAGTTGATATGGGCGGAGACGCTGATCATCTGCCTTGCGGGAGGCGTTCTTGGGTGTCTCACGTCGATGCTGGGCTCGAGGGGCGTCGAGGCGGCACTCCGGATGCTGATCGATGTCGGCGCGCACGGATCGATCGTGGCAATCACGCCGGCGATTCTGGCAGGTGCGCTTGCAGGGGCAACGGCGCTCGGTGTTTTCGCGGGGCTGTATCCGGCCTGGCGCGCCTCATCCCTGCGGCCAATCGAGGCGATCCGTGAGGGCGAGTGAACGAAAGGAACCAATTCATGAAGAGCGAAAACGATACAACGATGACCGATATCGTTCTTGAGGCACAGGGACTCACAAAGTCCTACCGGCGCGGCAGTGAGACGGTCCATGCTCTTTCCGGGGTCGATCTCACGATCCGGGCCGGTGAGATGGTCTCGATCCTGGGCCCTTCCGGCTCGGGCAAGACGACGCTGATCAATCTGCTCTCGTGTCTCGACGCCCCTGATGCAGGCGTGCTCTCCATCGCCGGCAGATCCGTTTCCGGGCTGGGGGAGGAGGCGCTGACCGAGGTGCGGCGCGGCCGGATCGGGTATGTCTTCCAGAAGTTTCATCTCCTGCCGGCGCTGACGGTGGCCGAGAACGTCGAACTTCCCCAGATGTTCCTCGGCCGGCCCGTCGATCGGGCGCGCACGATGGAGCTCCTCCGGCTCGTCGGCCTCGAAGACCGCGCCGGGCATCTTCCGCGCGAACTTTCGGGCGGGCAGATGCAGCGCGTTGCGATTGCGCGGGCTCTCATCGTCCAACCGAAGATCCTGATTGCCGACGAGCCGACGGGGAATCTCGACCGCGTCAACGGGGAAGCCATCTTCGCCCTATTCCGGCAACTCATCGAGACCGAGCGGCTTGCCGTGATCGTCACGACCCACAATCACGCGCTCGGTTCCCGCGCCGACCGGATCATCACCCTCGAAGACGGGCGCATCGTGCGGGAGGAGGCCGGAGCGGCGAGCATCGGATCGCCGGCCTGACGGGGGCCGGTGCCGCGAGCATCGGTCGATGCTCTCCGGCACCTCGCCCTTTTCACGGTTTGACGCCGAGTTTGCGCAGTTTGTACCGGAGCGTGCGCTCGTGAATCCCCAGCCGGCGGGCCGCTTCCGACTGATTACCTCCGGCTGTGGAAAGGGCCTCGGAGAGGAGCTGTCGCTCCAGCTCGTCGACCCGCTCCGGCAGCGTGCCGCCTGACCGGGGGGCGTGGTCCCGGGAATCGGGTTCGACAATTTCGCCGAACCGTTCGGGAAGATCGCCGAGGTCGATTTCCGGCTTGTCCGAGAGCAGGAGAAGACGTTCGATCGTGTTTTCGAGTTCGCGAACATTACCGGGCCATTTCCATGCGCAAAGCGCCTCGAATGCCTCGGGGGTGAACCCCTTCGGAGAAAGGCGATACTGCTTCGCCTTGCGTGCCGTGAGTTCGCGGATCAGGAGCGGAAGATCCCCGAGCCGCTCCCGCAGCGGGGGTATGCGGAGAGGAATCACGGCGATCCGGTAAAACAGGTCTTCCCGGAAGCGCCCTTCCTTTACCATGATTTCCAGGTTCCGGTGGGTGGCAGCTACCCAGCGCACGTCGGCTTTTCGCACCTGGTTGTCGCCGAGCCGGCAGTATTCATTGTTCTGAAGAACCCGCAGAAGTTTGGGCTGGACGGCGAGAGGGAGTTCCCCGATCTCGTCCAGGAACAGCGTGCCTCCCGTGGCTTCCTCGATCCGGCCCGGTCTGACGCGGTCTGCCCCGGTGAAGGCGCCGCGCGAATGACCGAAAAATTCGCTTTCGATCAGGTTCTCCGGGATCGCTCCGCAGTTGATCGCGACGAACGGATGCCCCGCCCGCGGGCTCAGATCGTGAAGCCTGCGCGCAAAGAGTTCTTTCCCGGTGCCGGTTTCCCCCTGGACCAGGACGGGGGCCACGCTTGGCGCCGCCCGGTCGAGCTGGGCAAGCACTGCACGGAAGCGTTCGTCGGAGCCGAGGATGTCGGAATCGGTCCGAAGGCCGGCAATCTGGGCCCGGAGAGCTCGGTTTTCCCGTTTCAGCAGGACATGCTCCCGGACGATTTCGAGCTTTCCCTGGAGGAGGGCGATGTCGACGGGTTTTTCCAGATAATCGAGGGCTCCGAGCCGCATCGCCTCGACGGCGGTCTGAACGCTCGCATACCCGGTGACGAGCAGAACGGCGAGATCGGGATCCGCCTCTTTGAACTTCTTCAGGAGTTCGAGGCCGTCGAAGCGGGGCATGCGAAGATCGGTGACCACGAGATGCGCGCCGAGGCGCCGGAGATGATCGAGAGCCGGGCCGGCTTCGGAAAACGCGGTCGCGTTGTTCCCGAGCCTGATGATGGCTTCGGCGAGCAGCGTCGCCTGCCGGAGATCATCGTCGATGACGAGAACGTCAAGAGGGGTCGCCATGAGGGCCTCCCGTGGAGTCGGGGTTGGAGGGGAGCCGGAGCTCGAACACCGTGCCCTCGGTGCCGCTCGCGATGAGCCGCAGGCTGCCGCCAAGGGCACAGGCCATCCGATGGGCGTTGTACAGCCCGAGGCCTGTTCCATCGGGCCGGGCCGTGTTGCCGGCCAGAAAGAGATGGTCGAGGATCTGTTGCGGAAGTCCGGGACCGTCGTCCGTGACGCGAAGGATGCTGTGCCTGCCTTCCGTCACGATCGAGAGGCGCACATGGTTCGCCCCCGCCTGAGCGGCATTCGAAATCAGGTTCCAGACCAGGCGGCGGAGGAGTTCCGGGTCGGATTCGACGGCCAACCCGGGAGGGGCCTCCGAAACGAGCGATGTTTGGGGAAAGGATGTCGCATACGCGAGTTTCACTTCGTCGAGCCAGGGGGCGAGGGAGAACCGCTGGATCTTCGGAAGGATCGGACGCGTTGTCTGGAGCAGTCCATGGACGAGACTGTTGGCTTCACGGACCGTCTGCCTGAGCATCTCGAGACGTTTTCCTGCTTCTGACGACACCCCGGCCGGCAACTCGGAAACCGCCGACTGGAGCGAATCGAGGCCGAGGGCGAGGGTGTTGAGCGGGTTGCGGATTTCATGGGCGACGCCCGAAACGATCCGTGCCAGCCCTTCGCTGCGGCGTTCGGTTTCTTCGAGAAGACGTTTCTGTTCGAGCAGCTCCGCGTTGCGGAACTCCCGGCGTCTCAGCAGCAGGAGAAGTCCGACGGAAAGGATGCAGGAGACGGCGATGGCCGAGAGAGCGGCCTTGCGGAGGGCCGAGAGGCCGGGATCGTCGAGCTCGAGAAGGAATCGGCCGACCGGTTTCCCGTGAAGGACGATGGGGCGTGAGAGGGTGGGGATGCCCTTCGTGCCGGCCGGGGCGGATGCCGGGGACAGGATCGGTTTGTCCTGCATGTCGACGAGCTCGAGCCGACGGATGTCGGGATGCTGCCGGAAGCGCTCGATCAGGGCAGGAAGGCCGACGTTGCGTTCGAAGCCGAGAACGAACGCGACATCGGCGATGACGCGGACGAGGCCGCCGTCCGGCATGCGGAGCGCGACCCCGAAGGCGTCGGCCTCGCAGAACATGCCTTCGGAAAAACCGAATACATGCTCCGTCTTGGCGCCATGCAGCACCTCGTGGCAGCCGTACGACTCGGGCAGCGACTCGGCC
>JAKQOH010000062.1 GCA_029565415.1 Candidatus Rifleibacteriota bacterium
TGGACTGCCAGATGCCGGTGATGGACGGCTACGAAGCGACCCGGGAAATCAGACAGAACTCCGCTTTCGCGGATATTCCCATCATCGCCATGACAGCCAGCGCAATGGTTGGCGATCGGGAGAAGGTCCTGGCCGCAGGAATGAACGATCATATCGCGAAACCACTGACGTTGCAGCAGATGTTCTCCACCATGGCCCGATGGATCAAACCAAAGGCGACATCTGAAAAACCAGCCCGGATTTCCACCCGTTCCGAATCCGCCAATGTATTGCCCACTCTTTCTGGAATCGATGTTCAGCGCGCTCTTGCCGCCATGATGGGCGATGTCGATCTCTATCGGCGTCTGGCGATCAGGTTTTGTCATGAGCTGAAGGATTTCCGGGCCGATTTCGCAGCCTCTCAGATCTCGGACGATCGGACCGCGGCGACCAGGTGTGCCCACACGCTGAAAGCGACCGCCGGCAATATCGGTGCAACCGATCTTCAGGGCTGGGCTGCCAGGCTGGAGCAGGCCTGTCAGACCGGAGCCGAACCAGCCGCGATGGAACACCTGCTCGATCAGACGGTCAATGAGCTGTCACGCGTGAAAAAGGAGCTGGAAAAACTCGGAGAGATTCCGGCAAAGACGTCGGAAAGAGCGACAAATTGCCCTGACGAGGCCTCTCTGACCCCGGTATATGGCCAGCTGCGAAAACTTCTGCAGGAAGCGGATGCCGATGCCGTCAGACTGTTCGATGAACATGCCGAACTGTTTAAAATGGCGTTCCCCGGGCATTTTTCCGCCTTGGCCGAGGCCATTCGAGCCTACGACTTCAGCGAGGCGCTGACCATCCTGGATCGCACCCTTACCGAAAAGAAGAGTGCATGAATCAGAGAAGAGCGCATCCGTGCGGATCGTGATCCGCACGGATTATATACTCATATCTGTATAACAAAAGCCATTTTCGCGTTTTCGTTCTTTCGCGATGCTGGGCGAGCATGCCGCCTACTGCATCGAACCGGAGATCGAGGAGCGGGTCCAGGTGAATAGGATCGTCGGATGCCGAAAAGAGGACGAACACCCTTGAGATGGAGGGGCGGCTTCGTTCAGAACATATATTGATCTATAATCAATATTATTTATGCACGTCGCAGCGAACTTCGATTTCTCCGGCGGAGTTTTTCACGGCACGGTAGACGCACTGGGGGGTTGGCGCGAGCATGTTCGCCCGTATATATTCGGCTTTCACCAGCGGCGCGTCAGGCCCAAGCTCGATCGTCTTCATCGATGCGACGTTTTCCGGCGAATCGATCTGTGCCATTTCAAGGGCGCCCATGAGGATGCTCCTCACCTGGCCACACCGTTCAGCGTCCGAACTTCCCCGAAGATTCATCGGCTTGGTTCGCTCTTCTCGAAGGATGGTCAGATAATCTCTTGCCGAACGCCCTTCGGCATCCTTTTCGTCGGAAGAAACGGCATACCTCTGAAGAAAAACCGCCCACGATTCGGTGTCGTCTGCAGAGTTTTCCTGGTCGGCGCGCATGGCGAGGGCATAATGGGCAAGATTCCGCCCCGTAACAGGCTCTTTCCATCGTGGATCGGCGCCTTTTTCGACCAACAGACGGAAGCAACTCGTGCTGTTCACGACACAGGCGGTTTTCAGCGGCGTCCAGGTTCCCCTGTTCAAATGATCTTTCACCGCCTGGTTGGGATCGGCTCCTTGTTCTATGAGAAACCGGATCATTTCCTCATCCCGATATATCGTCGCGGCGATGAGTGGGGTCGGCGATCCAATGCCATGCCCCACCATACCGAACTGCTCCCTCGGGCTCGAACCGACGGGGAAGCGGTCAAGGCACTCATTGGGACTCAATCCGGCCTTGAACAGGCGGTTGCAGACAGCCTTGTCCCCTTTGAAAATCGCCTCGATCAGGAAAAAACTTGCAGTCTCCTGGTCGATTATCTACCCTCCGACAAGTATGTCTTTTCCAGCCAACGGAAGAGCATGCAGTATCGCAGAAAGGCACACCACAATACCAATAAGAATATTTTTCACAATATCCTCCTAATTATATTTTCAGCAAATATCATCTTGCCGATTGAAAAGACCTAGGTTTTTCACTCCTCTTCGAAACGCCCGGTGCGGCGGCGTTCAGGGGCGGAGGACGGAGAAGAGCCTGAGGGGTTCCGTCTTCCCTTTCAGGGCGATAGGTTCCAGGGAATCGAGGGGGATTTCCGACTCCAGGCGCTCGGCTACGGCCTCGGAGATGATGATCGATGGGCCGGGGCGGCGGGCGGCGGC
>JAKQOH010000065.1 GCA_029565415.1 Candidatus Rifleibacteriota bacterium
CATGTGTATTCGGATAAGCCGAATTCTGGCTTGAAACATCGATAAACGCTGAAAAGGGAAGCATGAGTTTAGAACACCCGCCTTTCATGAGGCTTTCTGAGACTCCCTGTCAAAAACCTCCCTTGTACGAACATGGGGTGCCATGGCTTCTGGAGGAAATTACCTCCAGGAGAGAAAGCATGCCGCGTCGGCCCCATGTCGATCCCGAAGCAGCCTTGTTCCAAGGGATATCCACCATCCCCAGCTCCCTTCCTTCTGAATTCATCCGGAAAACGGCCAAAGAAACCAAGTGGGTCGAACGAATCAAGAAGATCGATCCTGCAATCTTCTTCTGGAACCTTGTTCTCGGCTTCGGCCCATCGATGGAGCGGAGCCTTGCGGCTCTGAGAAAGCGGCTTTGCACGATCACAGCTGAGGAGTTGGCTCCTTCCTCCTTTTTTGATCGGTTCAATGATCGGCTGGTCCTCTTTCTGGAGAAGATTCTCCAGCACCTCCTGGCCAACACGGTGCGTTCTGAGCTTCCCCGGAAAGTGCTCGACACCTTCAAGGATGTGCTGGTCATTGACAGCACCATCGTGAGGTTGCTGGATACTCTGGCGGAGATCTTCCCCGGGGCCGGAATGCCTGCCGGGGTCAAAATCTCCACGGTCCTGTCGGTCGCGACGGACAATCTGCATCGGATGGCCATTTATCCCGGCAAGAAGGCAGAAATCAAGACTCTCAAGCTTGGCGACTGGGTCAAGGACTGTTTGTTGCTCTTCGATCTGGGATTCTTCGGGTATGCCCAGTTTGAGCGTATCACTCGGCTGGGTGGGCACTTTATCACGAGACTGCACGGGAACGCCGACCCAGAGATCATTGAGGTAAACAAGAGATGCCGCGGACGGGCCATCAGCCTCGTAGGCAAGCGTATTCGCAGCTGTCTGCCCTCGCTGAAGCGAGAGATTCTCGATGTCATGGTGAAGGTCGAGGTTACCAGGCGAGGATATAGAGGTGCCAATATTAAGGTGCCGCTGGTTATGCGCTTGGTCGGCATCATGAATGAGGAGACCCAGGAATATCATTTGTATCTGACCGGCCTTCCCTTCGAGACATTCGATGCTGAGAGGATCGCTGACCTGTACCGGGGGCGCTGGTGCGTGGAACTCCTGTTCAAGGAGCTGAAGTCTCGTTACGCCTTGGATGTCATCCATACCGCCAAGCCTGAAATCGTGAAGGCACTGATCTACACCGCAATGATCACTCTGGTGACCTCCCGTCGCATCTTCGTCGCTTACCGCGATGCCATGGCCAGGGGCGGACAAGTGGTCACTCAAGAAAAGTGGGCGCGATTTTTCGTAGAGCACGCAGGCTATCTTCTTCGCCAGATCCTGAGATTGTCGAAGATCGAGTTCACCGAAGAGCTTCTCCTGCGTTTGGCGCTCCAAGAAACTGTTTCCCGAGACCCGCTTCGGAAAAGGCTGGAGAATGTTTGGAATGCCTGACAATAGCTTCATCTCAGGTTTTCAGTCCTTATCCGAATCCGTATGGATGAGAACAAGATTCCATCAGGGTATTTGTACGCTTATCTGGCAAGCAAATATGGGGTTCCGATGATCACGAGCGCTACATACGGCGCCATCATCCAACACATCGAACCTGTACACATAGCCGATCTTCCTATTCCTCGATTAGGGAACAATCTGGAGCTTAGAATACATAATAATATTGAAAAAGCAGCAACTTTAAGGACCGAAGCTTCTAAAGGATTGGCAAATGCTATTACCTTGATAGGGAATGAATTAGGTGTCCCTGAGCATCCAAAGAAAGAAAAGCTGTTCCAAGTGGTCCTTAGGAGAGAAATTGAAGAAGCTGGTCGCCTTGATGGTTACTACTACAATCCCCGGGCTTCAAGAGTCATAAAATGGGCTAGAGGGCACATTAATGGATTCCGTAATCTTGGCGATGTTGCCGATGTTTTTGATGTGCCTCAATTCAAGCATATTTATGTTGAAGCAAATGAGGGTGTTCCTTTTTTTACAAGTGGTGATCTATTCCAGTTAGATCGTATTTCTGAAAAATTTCTATCCAAGACGCAAACGAAAGGCTTGGAAAAGTATTTGTTAACGGGACAATGGGTGTTGTTAGCCCGTTCAGGCCAGCTTGGTGGAATAATATGTCGACCTCAGTTTGTCGATTCTGCGATTCTTCACACAACAAGCTCGGATCATGTAATTCGAATTAAGCCAATTAGTGATGTTCCGGCTGGATATATATTTGCATATTTATCACATAGCGGCTTGGGATATCCAATAATTGCACGCACTATATCCGGATCATCGATTCCTGCGTTGTGGCCTTCTTACCTTGATTCTATACCAATAGTGTTAAGTGATAGTCATATTATGGATCATGTTCATAGTATTGTCGAAGAGTGTTTTGAAAAGCGAGTCAATGCAACTAAGATTGAAAATGAATCTCGTCAAATCATTGAAAAGGCGATTGTAGAGGCTGCAAAGTGGCACGGGTGATTGCGGTAGGGGAGCCTGCCAATGAAGCCGAGCGGCTTGCGATCGGCTTTCTGCGGGATCACCTGCCGGATGGATATCTGCTCCTGCACAACTTCGAGATTCATCGGGACGGCGGCTCATTCGAAACGGATCTCGCGATCGTGGCACCGCATGCGGTGTATCTCGTCGACGTGAAGGGCACCCGGGGCAACATCGACGTTCACGGGCCCCACTGGTATCCCGAGGGCCGCGCCCCGTTCGGTTCCCCCCTCCTGAAACTGCGCCAGCATGCCCGGGTTCTCAAGGGCATCATCACCGCGAGCCACCCCTCGAAGATCGAGCTCGAGCGGGTATTCGTCATGGCCGTGGTCCTGCTGACCAGCCCCGATGCGGCTCTCCATGATCCCGAGAACCTTGCCGGGCCCGACGTGGTCGCTCTCGACAAGTCTCCCGCCTTTTTTCAGAAGACCGGCCGCATACCCGCGAAATTCGACACGAATATCCTTCCGCACCAGAACATCATTCTCAAGGCGATCCAGGGAGTTGCGAAAAAGCGGTCGGGACCGCTCCGGTTCGGAAACTGGGAGATCACCGAAAAGCTCGGCGGCACCGATTCCTTCACCGAATACCGGGCCTTCAATCACTTCGCGGGCCGCTCATCCGGGCCTGTTCTGCTCCGAAGCTACCGGGCCGATCCCTATCTGCCGCCCGACCTCCGCGAAGCCCAGCGGCGGCGCATCGCCAACGCCTACGAAGCGCTCAACCGCATGCCGTCCCACCCGTCGATCATCGCCGCCCGGGACTTCTTCGGCAGCGAGTCCGGCGATACCTATATCCTCGTCACCGAGGACATCCACGGCCAGGCTTTGCGCATCCACCTTGACAAGCCCCAGCACGTCCTGACCGTTGATCAGAAGCGCCGCATCACCGCCGATCTCCTGTCCGCCCTCGCGCACGCGCACCTGCACCAGGTCGTCCATCGCAATCTCACCCCCTCCTGCATTCTCATACGGCCGGACGGCGGGATCGCTCTCGGCGGGTTCGACTACGCCAGATCCGGCCAGGACCGTTCCCGGACGATCGCCCGCGAGATCGTCGACGAGCTCGACGAGCGCTACGTCGCCCCCGAGGTCAACCGCGAGCCCCAGGCCGCATCGCCGGCTTCAGACGTCTTCTCGGCCGGCCTGATCCTGTACGAGCTGTTCACCGGCGAACGGCCCTTCAAAAACCAGAGCGAGATTTTCGACCTGTCGGGGGCGTTCCCCCAAAAGCCTTCCACCCTGCGAGCCGAGCTGAGCGCCGGCTTCGATGCCTGGCTCCAGACGCTCTGCTCGTTCGAGCCGGCGGCGCGCCCTTCCGCCGAGGCGGCTCTCGAGGCGCTCGAGTCCCTCGACGCTCCGGCCGTGACGAAACATCCCGCCGAGGAGCCGGCGCCCGCGCCGGCCACGGAGGCTCCCGCCCCCGACTACCTGAACCTGCCGGCGAATTTTCCGCTGACGCAGAAGTTCGTCGTCCGAAGCAGATTGGGCAAACCCGGTACATTCGGGGTGGTATACAAAGTTCTCGACACGCTGGGAGACGTCAGCCGCGCGGTCAAGATCATCTTTCACGACCGGATCTCGACGCTCGACCGGCTGAAAAAGGAGTACCGCACCCTGCTGCATCTTCCCGAGCATCCGCATGTGGTGCGAGTGTTCGATGCCGATTTCCTGCCTGGGAGCGGCCCGCCGTTCATCGTCTTCGAGTTTGTCGACGGCCTGGATGTCGGGGAGATGATCGAGGAGGGCTGTTTCTCGGCCGACGATGCGCTGGTGTTCGCCCGACAGATGCTCCAGGGCATCGGCCACCTGCATCGGCACGGGGTGTTTCACTGCGACATCAAGCCGCGCAATCTCATCTGGACGAGCCGCGGCGTGAAGATCATCGACTTCAACGTTTCGGTCCGGCCCGCCGCCGAGAACGGCCACGGGGGCGGATCACGGCGGTATCTGCCGCCCGATCTCGACGTTTCGGGCGAACCGACGACGGGGGACCTGTGCGACCGTGACCTGTATGCCTTCGGTCTGACGCTTTTCGAAGTGGTTACCGGGCGGTATCCGTGGGATGCCGACGTTCCGCCCGTCGGCCGGCCGGCCCCGGATCCGCGCACCTGGCCGGATTGTGCCGACCTCACGCCCGAGGCGGTCGTCTTCCTGGCCAAGGCTCTCGCCCCGTTGCGCGCCGACCGGTTCAGCACGGTGGAAGAGATGGAAGCCGCCCTGCGGAACGTTGCCAGCTTCCGTCTGCGACCGGCGATGCCGACCGCTGGCGCCGTCGACACGGAGACGCTGATCGGCCGGGCAGGAGCGGGGCAGGCGAATGCGAATCCGTTCGTTAGCTACCTTCTGACCTTGTTCAGCCAGAGCAGCCGCAGTAACAGCGGAACCCGCGGACTGGACGAGCTTGGAAGGAAAATCTACGTCGAGACGGCGCTCGATCGCGAGCTGACCCCGGCCGTGTTGTCGGGCGCGTTCGGCCTCGTCATCATCACGGGCAATGCCGGAGACGGGAAGACCGCGTTCCTGCAGCAGTTGGAGGAGTTCGCCCGGCGGCAGGGCGGCAGCGTCGAGCCCGCCTTCCTGAACGGCAGCCGGTTCCGGCACGGCGGGCGCCAGTTTCTTTGCCTGTATGACGGCAGCCAGGACGAAGGCGATCGGTCGAACGACCGGGTGTTGTCGGAGTTCTTCGCCCCGTATGCGGGAGAGACGGACGCTGCGTGGCCGACCGACGAGGTTCGGCTCATCGCGATCAACGAGGGCCGGCTGATCGATTTCCTGGCCGGGGTGCGGTCTTCGTTCCCCCTGCTGGTCGGGATCGTCACGCGGGGCCTGGCGTCGGGCGTGCCGGAGCATCGGACGGCGATCGTCAACCTCAACCTTCGCAGCATCGTCGGCGGCATGGCCGGTGCGGGCGGGAGCATCCTGCGACGTCTGATGGAGCGGATGATCCAGCCGAAGCTCTGGGAACCCTGTCGAACATGCGATCTGGCTGACCGATGCTATATTCATCACAATATATGCACGTTCCGCGACCCGACGGCCGGCCCCAAAGTGCTGGAGCGGCTGGAGACGCTGTTCACCCTCGCGCATCTGCGGGGCCGCCTGCATATCACCATGCGGGACCTGAGATCGGTCCTGGCCTTCATGCTGGTCGGGATGCACGATTGCGCGGGGGTTCACGAGCTGTATCGAACCGGTGATCGGGAGCGGATTCTCGGGGGTTTTTACTTCAACAGCTGGCTCGGTGGCGACCGGCCGACCGCCGACCGTCTTCTGTCGCTGCTGGCCGAGACCGACGTGGGGAAAGCCGCGGATCCCCGGCTGGACCGGAACGTCGATTTCCTGGCCCCCGCCGAGTCGAAGCATCTGTTTTCCTTCGAGGGCCGGGGTCGGTTCGACCTCGAACTGCTTGCACGGGTGTTCTCGGAGCTTCCGCGGGAATGCGGCGGGTCTCCCGCGCCGCATCATGCCCGCTCGCATCGGGGATACGTCGCCGTCATGCGGCGGAAAGAGTTTTTCGAGCGGCGGGACGGCGGATGGCGCGGCCTTCTGCCGTACCGGTCGGCCGAGCGCCTGTTGAAGATCATCGAGACCAGGCAGGCATCGGCGGATGTTCTGCGTGACATCCTGGACGGCATCAACCGCGGGGAAGGCCTGTATCATCCGGCCCGTCTCGGCGGCTCGCTTGCGCTCCAGGTGCGGAACGTCGAGAACGGCACCATTCGCAGTTACCGGCTTTTCCCGGCCGACCGGTTCTCGCTGGCGGTCGATGACCAGTCGGCGCGGGCGAGTTTCGTCGAGCATGTTCCGAGGGGGCTGCTGCTCCGGTACCAGGGCGACGACGGGTTGAGCGCCGAGCTCGAGATCAATCTCGACGTCTTCGAGATGCTCACGCGCCTGAACGCGGGCTATCGGCCGAGCCTCGAGGAGGAGCAAGGGTATTACCTCAGCCTCGCCGTGTTCAAAAACCTGCTCGGGGCCGCGCCTTACAAGGAAGTGCTGCTGACCACGACCGGCCACGAGTTTTACCGGATTCGGAGCCTTCAGGAACACCGCCTGGAACTGAGCCGGATGGGAGGAACCGAAGAGTCATGCCGTTAGCGAAGCGCGACAAGGAGTTCAGGCTGACCAAGATCAGCTTTCTCGACTTCAAGTTCCTCGAGCCGGACCGGGTCATGACGTCGCTGTTCATGCGGCTGGCGCACCAGGGCTACGCCAGTCGCCTGAAAAAGCGGACGGAGAAGACGATCGATGATTTCGTCAACGAGTTTTGCGAGAACACCGCGAAGTTTTCCGGGTTCGGCGCCCATCGCGACATCGTCACCCGGTGGGTGGAAACCGATCTTCTCGATATCGTGAACCGGGGCAGGCCCAACCAGGCGATTGCGGCGCCCAGGCCGCTTCACGGGTTCACCTACCGGTTCCGGAACCCCCGGCATTCCCGCGCATACGGCGCCGATCAGCATCTCTACGAGATGCTCCGCCACGCCCGGCCGAAGTACGGCCAGGGGTGCATCGACCACCTGAAGGCATTTTGCTTCGAGGGCTACGACCCCGTCACCGGGCGGCCTCTCCCCAACCAGGTCCTGGACGTCGAAACGCAGGCACTGCTGCACCTGAGCGAGCAGGTCGACGATGCGCCCGACACATCGGGCGACCATGATACGCACCCGCCCGTATGCATCGGAGGGGCCGACCTTCTGGCCGATGATATAAAACGATTGTTATTTTATCAGAGATTCATTCCCCGGTCGGTGATGATCGAGTATCTGAAGATCCTGCTGTTCTTCCATCTCGGGCTGAACCACCTGCGTCTCCTGAAAATGCTCCCCGCAATGGTGCGGAGCCAGGGGGCGGCGCCGATGTGCGAGAAAACGTCCTGCCCGATGAATCCCCGGGATTTCGCCGCGCCGCACGGCGCCTGCCCGTTCCGGATCGGTCTCTTCGTCGATGTGGCGGGCATACCCGCGACCGGCGTTCTCGGCGAGCGGAGTGCCGATGCGCAGTATCGCCGTATTCCGCCGTTCATCAAGGCCTACTTCACGGCGCGCAAGCTCGATGAGTTCGCGACGGATCTTTTGAAGCGGCAGAAGGCGGCGCCGCCTGTTTCCGGCGGTTTCGGCATTCGGGATGTGCTGCATTTTCTCGACGCATCGTTCCGGGGAGAGCAGGAAAAATTCTTCGGGCAGCGCGTCAGCGCGCTGACTCAGGGCTCCGGCGAGGACGAAGAGGGGCTCGATCCCGAGCTGAAAGCCGTCGCAGAGATGGGGCTTTCGGACCTGGAGACGTACATCGAGATGCTGGTGGCGGTCCGGGGGAACTTCCATCGGCAGTATCTGACCGAGTGCCTGGATTCGCTGCTGATGAAGAACCGTCCCGGCGCCCTGGTCGTTCAGGGGAAAGCCAAATCCGCACCCAGGCGGTTCAGCCTGGACAGCCGTCTGCTCGAAGTGCTCCTGCAGATTGCCGTTCTGCAGCCGGGCGGCGCGGCCGGCTACCATACCGGAGAACTGCGGATCGACGAGCTTACCGCCTATCTGAGGGAACGGTATGGAATATATATCGACCGGTTTCCCCGGGGAGACGGCTTCGATGTGCCCTCGCTGGCGGATCGGAAAGCGTTGCGGGAAAATCAGCGGGCGTTCGTTTCGCGGCTGCGGGAGATCGGTTTTTATCGCGACCTTTCCGATGCTTCCATTTCCCAGACCGTGACGCCTCGCTACAGGATCGATGAATAATCGGTGAAGAACCCGGGAAGGGAACGAACCATGTCGTCAGGTTTTCGCACACTCGATCAGGCCGAGTTGATGAATGAGCTGGAGCAGGCTGCCTTCCCGCAGCTTGCCGCCGTTCTGCGGGAGCGCGCGCCCGGGCATTGCATGCGGGTGACGGATCTGGAGCCGGTCCTCATGGGGCGGCTCGCCATGCGCCTTCGTGAAGCCGTGCCGACGTCGCGCGTGGCTGTGCTCGCCGGGCCTGAGACGTCCGGGATTCTGCCGGAACTTCTCGTTACCGGCACGAAGCTCGTCGAACTGCGCAATCCCGATGCGGACGGCGCTCAGCGGCCGCCTCTCCTGGTGTTCGTTCCCGGGGATGCGCGGGTTGCGGCGGAAGACTCGTTCGGCGTGGCGACGTTCGAAGAGATTCCGTTGGGGGATCTCTACCAGCAGATCAAGGAGCGGCTGCTTCGAGGTCTGCCGGAAGGATTCCGCAACGATCTTGCCGAGGGCCTTCGCCGGGTGGCGGCACCTCCGAAGCCGTGGCCGTATGCGGATGACGTGGCGGTCGTACGGTATCTGCTCACGGCGAATGTCAACGGGGGCGATCGTGAAGCCTTCGGTGCGGCGCTCTACGAAATCGGTCTGGTTCCTGACTTCGAACTGGTGAGCGATGCAGCGCGCGTGCCGCACCGGCTGCAGCGCAACCGAGAATGTCTCGAAAAACTGACCTGGGCATCGGGAACGGAGCGGGGGCGGGTTGCGGTGCTGGGGCTCAGCGATGCGGCATTCCGGAAGAGGCTTGGCGAGTTTCTTGCCGATACGGGCCTGGAAGAGCCACGGGAATGGACGAAGCGGATCGTCTTCGATCGGAAAAACTGGGGACTGGCCTTCGAGAAGTGGACGTTCGAGGATGGAGACAGGGAGCCTGACGCGATCCGGATTCACTCCGTCGTGACCGACCTTCCGGTTGTGGATGAAAGCATGTCCGGGGAGAAGCTCGAATCCCTTGTCGGCCAGCAGGTTCTGGCGCTTGGCCAGGCGGGCCTTCGGAAGTTCGGCGTGACGTTCCAGACGGACCCGCATCCCTCGAGGGTTCAGGGCTTGTCCAGGTTCATCGGGCAGATCATTTCGCAGGAGCGCGGGCCGATCGGGCTCGTTCGCTGTAAAAACGTCGGGCCGCGGGTTTCCCAGAAGATCACCCTCTCGTTCACACGATTGAAAGGCGTCGAATGGGAGGAGGGGTGGCATTTCGTCAGAATTCTCCCGCAGACCCAGGCTGGGGATCCGGTGCCGCTGGTTGACGAGGCCGGAAACCGCGTCGTTGTGCGGACCGGCGGCGACTCGGCCGGCGAACAGCCCCCGAATGAAAGCGATCTTTTCTACGTCATTCCCGGGGATGAGGTCGAGATCGAGCCGAACCAGCGGGCGATTCCGCAGGTCGAGAGCCTGCAGCACGCCCTGATCAAGAGTCGTTTCTCGGCGGTTTCCGACAAGCGGAGACAGGAACCGGTCGAGATTCGCTCTGTCGGGTGGACGGAGCGAAAGGCACGCGCGGCCGCGCATACGGCAGAGATCATCGAGGCGCGGCTCGGCAGGGAAGGGGCCGTCAGGATTCCTGTTCCCGGCTATTTGAAGCTGTTCGAGCACCGGATTCTCGATGCCCTGACGCCGGGCGCCTGGCGCCTGACCATCAATCAGGGGGTGCCGGGAGAATTGAGCTGTCAGCCGGTGCCTTGTCCGGACACCCGGGCGGGCGTCTTCATGAGCGCCCGGAAAGCGTATTTCGATGCGATCCTGGCGGGGGAGAAGCGGCTCGTGACCCAGGGAGCCGCGCTCGAAACGCTGCGTTCCCTCGTCGTGCCGTATGCGGAGGCGTATCTCGACCTGCTCAAGGAGTTCAAACGGCGTGCCGAGTCGGGGAACACCGAAGAGTCACAGGCGGCTCTCGGGGATTTGCGAAGGTTTCTGGCGATCGACTCGGTTGCGATCACCCTGAGGGATCATCGAAAGAAGCCTCAGGAAGCGGTGCTTGTCGCGCCGACGCACCCGTTGAGGGCGCTTTGGCTCGTGGGATGGGCGGAACTGGGCAAGGTTTGGCTGCAGCGAGCCGCCGCAACCGATGCGGAGTTTCTCGGTCCGACACGGGACGCGATCCTGCACGATTTGTCGCCGGTTGCGTTCCCGCCCGTTCTCTCGACGGATTCGGGGAGTATTCTGACGGCCGTCGAAAACCTCAATCACTTCTGGACGCTGTATGCGCCGCCCTTCGAAGACGACCCGCGGGGGCTCGTGGGAGAGATTTGCGCATCTTTGGGAATATCCGAACCGGTGCTGGGCGATGCGCATATCGACGGCGGGTATCTTGCCGCCAAAATGAAGCGGTACCTGTTGCAGCATCCGTACGTTCGAACGCTGGTGATCAACGTGTTTCACGCGGGGCGAGCAAAAATACTAGCCGATATGCTTCTCGCTCTCCAGTCTGCGCCGGAGTTTTCCGATATCCGCTATGATCTGCGGCTGTTCGTTCCTGATCCGGAGGTGGCCGGGGTCGGGGAATACCTGATCGAGCTTCTTTCGCCGTCATCGAGCATCACGGCCAGGGGGGCCGATGCGTTCTGCCGGCCAAGCGGCAGCCATTTGTATCCCAAACTCGCGCTTGCCTGCCTGCCCGATGCGGATTTCCGGGCGAGGCCGGAGCGGTTTTCTGCGCATGTGTCCTTGATGTTCGATGTTTTTCCGGCCGAACAGATCGGGGTGTGCCGGGCGGGAACAGGCGAGGGAGGCGCTCCCGTTCACGGGTTGGTCCAGGACTTCCAGGTGACCTACCGGGAAACGGATCGGTTCGTGAGCTGGCACAGGCAGCCCCGGCACGGGTGGGCCGTTCCCATCGAAGGGGCGGAGAACCTCTCGGATCTTTTGTCTCAGCTGTCGGAGATCATGTCGTCGGCTGCGGCGACCGTCGCCACCGGGCAAACCGGGTTCGATCTTCGCCCCGTGATCACCCTGTCACTGTCTTCGGAGTCGCGGACCCTTCTTCACCAGATCCATGAGATCAGCGACTGGGTGATGACGCTCGACCGCAATCTGGGCATCGAGTTTTTCGATCACGGCGGGCGTGCCGGCCGACCCGAATATCTGATCGACCATTCCCCGGAAGGCACCTGCCCGACGGGGCATCGGTTGCTCATCACGTCTCGTTCGATGGAGGAAATGGAGGCGATCCTGAGGCCGGTTCTCTCGGAATACCGCCTTGCCGGGGACGGGTATCGGGCCGATGCGATTCTCGACCAGCTCCGCTCCCTTTCCGGGCGTCTCGTTCTCAAGCTCATATCCAGCCCCATCCAGCGGGCCGAGGCTCTCGGCCTTGCTCTTGCGCGGATGTTTCTGGAACATCAGGGAGTGTTCGAACAACAGGTCGTCGTGCCGTTGGATGCCCATCTCGACTTGTACCGGGCGATGAAGGCGAAGGCCGACGAGCTCGGAGATGAAGTCTCGTTGAAGCGAACGGATCTGGCCCTTTTCGATCTCGATCCATCGAAGCGGCTTCTGACGTGCCGGCTGGTTGAGGTGAAATGTTATTCGAACGTGGGTGAAGTTGCGGCATATTCGCAATTGAAATCGAAGATTGCCGAGCAGATACATCAGAGCAGGGATGTTCTGTCGTATCACTTCGATCCCCGGCGGCTGGCGGTCGATCGAGCGGATCGTCTGTTGAAGACAAGATTTCTCGTGACGCTTCTCGAGTTTTATCTCGAACGGGCCGAACGATATCACATGATATCGCCTGCTGCTGCAGATGAGGCACGGTATTTCCTGCGAACGATGGAGGATGGATACAGGCTTGAATTCACGTGCAGCGCATTAATTTTCGACTTCGAGAAGGCCGGTGCAGGAACGAACGAGTGGGAAGACGGGATCGAATTCCATCGGATCGGCATCGATCTGATCAGGGAGCTTGTGCTGGCCTGTGGTGCGGAACGTGAGGATTCTGCTCACGAGGATGTGGGGAATGGCGATGGAACATCAGAAAAGAAGATCGATGCGAAGATTCAACGGTTGCGGGATCGGACGCCCTCCGTTCCGACGCTGAAAGATGCGGCGTTTCTCTGCGGAAAGCGCGACCATACCGTCGATTGGGCGAATGTGCGAACAACGGCAATGCCCGATGACGAGTCGCCCCGGAGCAGTATCATAACAAATAGTCATGAGTATAGTAGCAGCGAAGAAGAGTTCATGCCTCGAGAACAACGAAAAGCAGGCCAGGTGATCGGGAGTGAACAAACGCCTCCCACCCTGGGGGATGCGAAGCCAGAGAATGAAGAACTTCATGTTGTGCCGGATAAGCCGACCTTGCACGAGAACGGGACCCCTTCATACGACATTCTTCTTGGGTCTTCGACCGACTCGCCTCAATTCGGCTTGCTCGGGGACGTTGCTGCAAGAAAAGTGGCTCTCGATCTGAATCAGACGCATACGATCAGTCTTTTCGGCGTTCAGGGTGGGGGAAAGAGTTATACATTAGGGTCTATTGTCGAAATGGCGACCATGCCCATCGCGAATATCAATGCCTTGCCTCAGCCGCTGGGCACCGTCATTTTCCACTACAGTCCCACGATGGAGTATCGGCCTGAGTTCGTTTCCATGACCTCGCCGAATAGAGATGATAAGCAGGCCGAAATCCTACGCTCGGTGTATGAGGCGAAACCTCAGGGCTTGTCGGATGTCGTGCTGCTCGTGCCTCCGGATAAAATCAAAGAGCGTCGGGCGGAGTTTCCCGAGATTGACGTTCAACCGCTTCAATTTGCTGCCGCGGAGCTTCAAACGGGGCACTGGCGCTTTTTGATGGGTGCGGTCGGAAATCAGGCCACCTATATTCGCCAGTTGAATATGATCATGCGATCGCTGCGGAACGATCTGACGCTCGAGAACCTCCGGCGTGCGGTTGAGAACTCGAGCATGCCTGACCATTTGAAAGACCTTGCCCGCATTCGACTCGAGCTGGCGTCAGCCTACATCAACGATCAGGCAAGGATTCAGGATATCCTGAAGCCCGGTCGTCTCGTCATCGTCGATCTCCGTGACGAGTTCATCGAAAAAGATGAAGCGCTTGGCCTGTTTGTGGTTCTCCTGCAACTGTTCGCCGATGCGAAATTTCAAGGAAGAACGTTCAACAAGCTTGTCGTGTTCGATGAGGCGCACAAGTATATCGAAAATCCCGATCTCGTTTCCGGCCTCGTCGAGGTGGTTCGCGAAATGCGCCACAAAGGCACGAGCATTCTGGTTGCCAGCCAGGATCCGCCGTCCGTGCCTGTCTCTCTGATTGAACTATCGACACAGGTTATCCTCCATAAATTCAACTCCCCAGCCTGGCTCAAGCATATTCAAAAAGCCAATGCGGCGCTGGGCGGCCTGACACCAGAACAGATGGCTCATTTGCGAGCAGGCGAAGCATTCGTCTGGTCGAGCAAGGCAATCGACGAGTCCTTCTGCCGGGGTACGGAGAAAGTTCGGATGCGCCCGCGCGTGAGCCTTCACGGAGGCGATACGAAAACCGCCGTGCGGAGGGGGTGATTCCGTTCGGCCGTCCGGCGCAACCGGTGTCAGAACAGAACCGGCTGGCGGAATGGGGCGAGGCGGGCGGTTTCGAGCGAGAGGATTTTCTGCTCGGTCGTCATCACTTCGCGGCCGTCGAGATTGCGGCGCAGCACCATGCTGAAGAGGCGCGGGAAATGCTGGAGGATGGCAGACTCTTTCAGTGCCGTGAAGCAGATCATCTGCGTGTCGGTGTGACGAGCGAGCGTGAACATCCCGTCCAGCATGAAATCCGCCGACATGCGGCCAAATGGATTGTCGGCCAGAAGCACCTTCGTCGACCGGCCCGAACCGGTTTTCTTCACCCTTATATATGTCAGTAACGATATATACAAAGCAAAATAGCAGATATACTTCTCGCCGCCCGAAAAACTCGGTAATTCCTCCCAGGCGGCCATGCGAGGCTTGCCGGGGGGGTGTGCCGGCTTGCGGACACGGATCCGGGCCTTGCCGAGATCGCAGGCGGCATCCAGCAGGCGTGCGGGGTGCACGCGTTTCTCGATTTCGATGCGCAACTGTTTCGGCTCGAATTCGGTGCTTCCGAGCTCTTTCACAAGGCGGTCGACATACTCCAACATCCGGTTTTCCCGCCGCTCGGCGTCGGCCTCGTCGATCTGGATCTCGACCATCCTCACCGATTTGCCGCCGATGTCGATCTTCGAACGGCTGTCGATCTGGCGCAGCTCTTCGAGGAGCCTCGAGACATAGGTCGCACAGGTTCGCGTCAGTTCCGCCTGGTCCTTCTTTGCGTTCATGCACTGCAGTTCCATGTCCTGGTGCAGGGTTTCGATGATGGTAAAACACTTTCCGAATACGCCGCGAACCGTCTCGGGTTCGAAGGGGTCCCGAACTGCCTCCATCGTCGTGAAGAAGTTCTTCAGCGCCAAAACCGTGGAATTGCTGAACGTTTTCTGCAGGATCTGCCGTTGCTTCTCGAGCGCTTCGCGTTTCTCTTCGCCCTCCCGCAGTGCCTTCCGACAGGCCTCGAACTGAAGTTTCAGATGCGCAGGAAGATCGGGTGCGGGAATATCATCTTCGGTGATTCCTCCGGTCGTGATCAGTTCAGGTTCCTTTCCGAATCCATACGGTTGCGGTTGATTATTCAGGAACGCTTCGATCTGGACGCGGGCCTCATGCAGAAGGGATAGATGGTCGTTCACGATGGAAAGACGATTCGTCAGCTCGTCGTGTTTTGCATCAATGGCCTGTCTGCGAAGCTTCATCTCGCTATCAACCATGTCGAAATCCGCGCTGAAGAGCGCAAGAGGTGGCCGGGTATACCGGTTTTCGAAACTCAGGCGGGCTTCGTTGAAGGCACCCTGCAATTGATCGATCTGGCTCTTTGTCTTGGCGAGCGTCTTGTTTCGCTGGGCCATCTCTTTGGTCCGTGTCTTGATCTGCTCTTTCCATGCCGATAGCTGGAGCGTATCGGCAGGGGAAGCGGAGCGTGCCTCTGTTTCGGGGATTTCCGTCCGCTCGAGCTGTTTCAGGAGAGTTTGGGTGATCCCTTCCTGTTGGCTGATTCTCGATAGTACGTCTTCACGTTTCCGATCGAAGCCGGCCAGGGTATCTTTCAGCCGTGTCTGAATCGCTTCCAGCTCCGGAATCGAGAGTGTCTCGGGCCAGCGTTCGGTCCAGGGTTCCGGGATACGTATCGCACCGCGTTTGGTTTGAAGCACGTTGATCGCGTCACCCCGCTCACGGGCAATATGTTTCAGACGATCGATCTCAACGCTCGCGGAAGCGATGAGAGCATCTGTCCGCCGAATCGAGGCTTCCACATCATTCCGCTCCAGTTCGGTATTGCGGGCCTTGCCGGAACATTCCTCAATGCGCCCGGCAAGCTCCAGGCAACGAGAGAGGCGCCGCTTGTGGTCACTCAGGGTTAATCGTTGAGACTCGATGACCTTGCCGGACTCTGCCAGGGATGCTACCCGGTTCCGCCACGCAACACGGTTGTCGTTCAGTCCGGCCTGTTGTTTTTCAAGATTTCGGAGCTGTGACGCGTATGCCTTCTCGGCTGCAGTCATGCTTCGCTCGCTGTCGGGCAGATACGCTGCCGTGAATTCGTGCAGCTTTCTCCTGAGCTCCAGCAGATCGTCGACGGCGTGTTCGAGCGATGCAGCATCCTCGTTCGCGATAGCGAAGCGCCGTTCGAGATCGGCTGCGTAGACGGCACGGCGTTCGGGCAGGATGAACAGTTCCCGGTCGGTATGTTCGAGAATCGCCGCACCCTCGTGGATATTCGAGAGTTCACCGGCATTCGTCGGAACGCTCTCCTGAAGATGCTCCCGGAAGATCAGAGGCACACCGGCCCGTATGGGAACATCAGGGAGGGGCAGCAACGCTGGATTCGTCAGATCGGCCACGTTGACGACAAGGCCGTAGGGCAGCAAGGGAGAGCCGGCCAGGGCGCGACGCCGGCTTTCCTCATCCTCGAGGCCTGCGAGATACTCGCCGCCGGAAAGCACTTTCACCCCGTGGTTTCTGAGGGCGTCTCTCAGGCGCTCGATGTCGCCATTGATCGGAAACCAGTCCCTGTCACGCAGGAGAGCACCCTGTTCCCGGAGCGACAGCGCCTCGATCTGTGCATGCCGTCGTGCCTGGGTGCGTTCGAGAAGCAGGTGCTCGATACGCGCTGCTGTTTCAGGGGCCCAGGGATCCGTTGAAATTCCGGCATCCGTGCTGCGCCCGGCGGGATTCCTTGCCGGGTCGGCAGCCCTGGAGTCGACCCGAAAGAGGCGGAGATGTGTTTGCATGGTCGTGCGATGTTCTTCAAATACGGCACGTTTTTGGCGGAGGTCTGCACCCTTGTCGCTCAGAATTTTCTCTTCGCCATGCAGTCGTTTCTCTTCGGCTTCCATTGCCGGTTGCTCTTCGTCGAGCCGTTTCAGATCGATTTCAAGCTGTCTCTGGCGTTCGGCGAGGGCAGCGTCTTCCGTTTCCACACGCCGAAGGGCCGTTGCCGGTTCGAGGCGATCTTCGAGGGAGAACGGTTCGAGCAGGCTCTTTTGCTCGCTTTCCAGGCTCTTTCGTTCACCGACAAATTCTCCCAGAGTTCGAACCAGTTCGGAATGCCTCCCTTGGAGACTCGAACGTTCTTTCTCTCCGGAGGTGCGCTGGCGTTCCGATTCTGCCATCTGCGTTCGACTCGATTCCAGCGTGGCCTGGTGGGACGCCGTCTCGGCACGATACATCTCAGAAAGTGTATATTCACAACGATATAATTGCTGGAGATGATCGTTTTGTCCTGCTCCCGCATCGATCTCGTCCAGTTCGTGCCGTGCGGCGCCGATCGCGGCACGAGAGTGATCGAGCTGACGGACGATGTCGGCTGCTTCGGAGATGCGCAGGAAGCGGCCTGTGCGGTCCAATTCCTCCCGATCGGCGTTCACAAGGGCATTCAAGCGCTCTTCTTCGAACTTCAGGCTGGTGATGCTCAAATTCTTGCGATACAGCTCGAACGATTCACGCTGGTATTCGAGCTCGAGGGAGTCTGCTGCGTTCCGATCCAGGCGTTCCGTGATGCTTTTTCGTTCCAGCTCTTCGGCTTTCTCACGCTCCGTCGTTCGTTGACGAAGTCGATCCAGTCCTGCAAGGCGGCGCCCGATTTCCTCCCGGGTGCCGGCATGATCGTCGACGACGGCGATGTACCCGTCCGCAAAACGACGGAACTCTTCCATCTCCCGCAGCGTGCGGGTCCATTCCGGAATGCGCTTGAGAACATTGAAATGCAGGGCGAACGACTCGCTCAGCCGCCGGCGGTTCATTGCCTCGTCGTTCGTCAGCACATCTTCGATATTGGGTATCAGCAGCGTTTCCAGACATTCTCTGGAAGTGCGGCATTGTTTGAAAAATTCTTCGATTCCGCCTTCCGTAAGGTTGATGCGTTTGATGGCTTCCCATTCCGCCGGGAAAATGCCGAACTCTTCGAGATACCTGCCATAGGCGGATTTCTCGTCGCTTTCGAAGAGGCGAAGCCGGCTATCAGAGCGGCTCTTGAGCAACCGACGCAGTTCCGGGAAGGAGACGGGGCGGCGTGCATCGTCGACGAGACGGATCGTGTCGATGCGAAGTGAATCGTCTTCTTTGTATTCGCGTGCGTATGCAAACCATTTGCAGCCGTCATCCTGATCCTGGGTGCGCGTTGCGCAGAGTCCTGTCAGCAGATACTTCCGCTCGGCTGAGTCCAGGAGCCACTCGACGAGGATGTGGGAGGAACGGGCGGGCTGGCCTTCGAAAAGCGAGTCGAACTTGCGCTCACGGCCGAGATCCGTGCGGGGCAGCACCGCCTGGAGGATAAGCTGGAGGAGAACGGTTTTCCCGCCCCCGTTCATCAGATTGAAAAGGCTGTTTTCCCCGGCAAGATCGAACAGATCGTCGGTAAACATCTTGGTCGCATGATCGTAGCGCACGTTGACAAGGCGCAGACGTGAAATCAGCGGCATGGGGTTTCTCCCATCGTTTCCGGTATGTCGGCTTCCGCACGGCAGCCGGAGAAGAACGCGGCGAGCTCGGCTTTCCTGGCATCGCTGGAGCCCGTTTCCCTCATGATTGCATCGAGCCGCGGCGTGGGGCTGATGATCCGATCCTGTTCCGTCTGAATCAACCGCTCGTCCTCGAGGAACCGCATGACGCGGAAAAGCAGGCCGATCTGGTTGTTTTCGGTCATTGCAAGCCGCACCTTCGTTTCGTCGTATGGCATCATCTCGTCCCATGCTTTGAGGATGCCTGGCATGTTCAGCCGCAGATCATCCCGGCCTTCAGCAGCCATGCCGGAATCGCGCACGAACTGGAGTTTTCCGTTCAGAAACGTGTGCCACTCCTCGATCGTGACGAAATCCCGACTCTTGATATCAAAGCCGTCACCTCGATAGAACAGGCTCAGCAGGGCCAGGATGGAAAAACAGGCGAGGGCCAGGTCATTGTTGTTCTTCACCTTGAGTCTCTGACGAAGCTCCTGATTGGAAAAGCCGAACAACTCGTTGTCGAGCGCCGGGCTCAAAAACACTTCGGTCGGAGTGACGAGCAATTGCAGATCGAACTCCTCTTCAAGAATGCTCACGGCCTCCAGCACCTCATCGTTGTCCAGACTTCGACACAACTGGGCGTCGCGGATCCGTGAAAGGCTGCCCTGCTGAAGCAACACGCGGAAAATACGTGCGGCGGTTCTCCAGGCGCCAGAGCGTGTCATAAAAATCTCATCTTGAGCAGGCGTTGGGAGATTGGAGCCGCTTACATCGTTTATGGGCCCTGTCGCGGGTTGATCGGGGCCTGGGTTCGTCGGTGAGAATGAACCGGTGGAAGATGCGTCAGTCATGGTCGCTACCTCGCGCAACGGCTTCCAGATGTGAATCTGGAAGGGTGTTCAGAATGAAGCGGAAATCCGTGACCTCCGTTCCATTGTCGAGACGAAGAATCGAAGACGTGGCCGTGACCGTCAAATCCATTCTGTCTGGAGGGTCGGGCTGGTCACGAAGAATATCGAGAAGAATACCTTCCAGGCTCAGCTCCTCGGCGTCGCTGAGAATGCGGCCCGGCTCACGGCATAGGTGCGCCAGGTCGATGGTATCGGCCTGGTGGAGCATGATGAGAATCTGAATGAATTCGAACGAGCCTGTCAGTTCGGTGCGAACGGTCTCCGGAAGCGTGCCGATGATCGTCGAGAGTGCGAGCGGAGAAGAATGGCGCAGCGCGTCGAGAACGTGTTGAAGGAACGCAGTGCATCGCTGCCGGCGCAACCGCTTGAGCTCGATGGCTTCGGCGTTCTCGGGTATCAGGGTGTTGTCCTCGAGTCCTTCTTCCGTGGTCGAGCCGTCGGTGCCCCGCACCGCCCACTCCGTGAAACAGCGCCATGGATTGAATCGCTTCCCGAGCGAGGAGGGGAGAAATGATCTGACGCACCCCGTGAGGGCATGAATGGGGTGCCCCCCGCGCAACAAAACGTCGAGCAGTTCCGTTTCTGGAAGCAGTCGCGAGCGAAATCCGCGAGCGAACTGGTTCTCGAGTGATGACCGGTAGGATTCCTGAAGCTTCTGCTTTTGAAGAAACAGCCTGCCGTGCTCTCCGATGAGCTTGTCGAGCCGCTGCTCGATCTTTCTGAGCCATCCGAGCGTTTCTTCGTCCTTCTGATTGAGCGTCACGCCCGGCTTTTCGATGATCGCGCGTCGTTCGATGGTCTGCCGTCTTTGCTCCTGAAACTCCCTGTGTTCCTGATCGAAATGGTCGTAAATGCGCCGGTGCAGCTCGGCATACTGCTCGAAGGGGATCTGAAGCGCATTCATCGCGGCTCTGTCCGAGATGTCACGCATGTCACGCTCCAGTTGCTGGATCAGCACGGAAAGGGAGCCAAGCCTTTGCAGAGCCCCGGCGAAGTTTCCTTTTTCGAGCTGCTGGCGCAAAAACAGCTGCTCGATCGAAACCATGGCTTCCATTCTATATTCGCGTGTCTGGAACAGAAAACCCAGACCCTGCGTTGTCAGCCGGAACTTTGCCGGCCCGCCGACGGTGAAATCCCGTTCGACGGCGATCAAGCGAACGGGAATGGCGATCTCCTTTCCGTCCAGAGGATCCCGCCAGCGGAATTCCCACGGCTTGCCGCCATTCTGCAGCAGCTCGAAAAAAAGAATGTGGGCCCATTCCCTGGCCTTTTCGGGGTCTGGTTGTTCCGCTGACTTCGCGAGGCCATTTGAACCGCTCCATCGGGGTGCAACCGGATCAACATCCGGCTCGCGTGGGTCGTTGGCGAGGGATTCGACGAGGGCTACGATATCGGTGAACTCTGTCGGACTGCCGGCGAGCATGTTTTCATACAAGAGCCGTAAGGCGGCGAAGCCGAGGAGCTTCGGATCGAGTCGCTCGAGACGCCGACTCGCGGCAACGGAGGCGAAGAACGCCATGGGCGCGAGTGTTTCCAGGCGCTGGTGAAGATCGTGGAACAGGATGTCGGGGGAGGGAAGCGTCATGGCTTGAGTATACTATGTACCATGGTATAGACGACAGCTTCCTGTGGTAGATATCTGCCTGATTTCAGAATCGATGCTGCTATCTCCGCAGATGCGGGGGAGAGAAGCGAGAAAAACGCGTCGATTTCGAGTCTCCGTTCGGAGCGGGTGCAGGGCGGGGCTTTGTCGGCGACGTCGAGCATGGCTTCGTAGAAGGCTGACGCGGGCTCGATATGCCAATCGGGATAGGCATTCCGTAGTTCGAGGAAAATTGCGATGCCTTCCGGATCGAGATCGCCCCAATACATGAATCGCAACATGTCTGGATTCGGGTTCAGCATTTCGAGGCTGAACGAAAGACTTCGCAGAATCTTCCGGCCCTCGCCAAAGATCAGGGCATCGATGGGATCAGCGCCGAGAACGCGTCGTCCCGTTCGGAGAACGCGATTCAGTGAAGAAAATGAATCCCGATTTTCGCTGATCAGAATCGTGTGCGGAGCCTGGGTATACGAAAAAAAGACGAACGGCTCAGAAGTTCGAAAACAGTCAAGGATTTGCAGTGATACGCCGAGACGTCTGAGAATTGTCAAACCCTCTCTGAGAAGTAACTTTTCGTCTCCGAAAATTTCGAACGACCGCTCGTTTGCCGGAATGACGGCCGGGCTCACCCGACCTCTTCGCCGGACGTAAGCGGCAATTGGATCGATGAGATTCCGATCTTCCGTATACTGCTTCGGATGGGAAGAGTAATACTCGTTCGTCAGAGGTTGAGGCAGGGTGAGAAGAGCGTGCCGAAGTCCATCGGAAGCCGAGCCCCGGGGTGGCATGACGCGATATCTGGCGGCAAGAGGAGGGACGCGGCCATTCCCCCCCGAGGACTTGACCGGAATGAGCATGCCATTGGTGACGGCTGTTTTCACGGCATCGAAGCACTCCGCGTATTCATGAAACCAGGATTCGATGAGAGCGGAGGAAATATATTTGTGCTCATATTCCATGAGGTGCGTTTGGAAGGTGATCATGACTTCATGGTAAGGCATGTTGAGAATCCCGGGCAAGTTGTTGGTATCGGCTCGAATGACTTGGCAGGGGGGGAAGGAGGGTGTACACTGCATGACATGAGAGAAACGATGAATCTGAAGAGCCGGCGCTCCCCAGCGAGCCGCCTGGGGCGGTTGGTGCTCACCGTGGTGGTGTTCATCTCCTGTCTGGTTGTTAGTGGCTGTGCGGTCGGGCGGCCGGAGCTGAACCGGCCGAACCTGATCGCGGCTTCCCCGGATGGGAACCGTCTGTTCATTTCGGATTCGCGGAACTCGCGTGTTCTCGTCGTCGACCGGGAATTCCGGGTTCGGCACGAGATCCCCCTGCGACCGGAACAGGCGATCTGGGGCTTGAATACGAGCGCCGCCGGGGAAATCGTCATCGCAGGCACCCGGCTTGCGAAAGCGACGTTCGACGCCGAGGAAAAGCGGGCGAACGCCGTGGCCGAAGTGCAATTCATGAGCTTCGACGGAAGACCGGGGGACAAGCTCGAGTGGCGTTCCGAACAGGGCCCCGTCGTCTATCCGAGGCAGGTGTTCCCGCTTCCCGATGGCGGGGTGGCGGTCACGGACCTCCGGAAAAACAAGGTGTTCCTGCTCGAGCGCAACGGCACCATGCGGATCTCCATCGGCGAGTTCGGTCGGGGGGACGGTCAGCTCTACTGCCCGAGCGATGTGATCGTCGATGCCGCAGGGAAGCTGCTGGTCGTCGACTCCTACAATCACCGCCTCGTCGAGTTCGCCCCCGACGGCCGGTATCTGCGAACGATCGGCCGGAAGGGATCGGGGGCCGGTGAACTCCTGTTTCCCCAGAATATCGCCCGCGATGAAACCGGCCGTATCTACTGCACCGACATGGGCAACATGCGGGTGTCGGTGTTCGATGCGGCCGGCGGCTTCCTGCGGCATATCCCGATGCCGCTGGCATCGGGAACGAATGGCCTGTGCGAGCTGTTCGGCATCGCCGTCGCCACGGCCCCGGCCGAGCTGTACGTCGCCGACTCGCTGAACTCCTGCATTTACGTCTTCGACACCGACGGCCGGCACAAGGCGACGATCGATCGCGTCCGGCTCTGAGCCGTCCGGCGCATCGAACGGAGAACGAGCATGAAACTGAAATGGAAGATGTCGCTGGTGTTCGGTGTCCTGGGCGCATGCAGCGCGGCTCTGGCCGGCTATATCGTGTTCCGGACGGCTCTCCGGCAGTTCGAACGCTCGATGGCCGACGAACTCCGCGCGGTCGCCGAGGTGTCTCGCCGGATTGTCCAGCCCGACCGCCTCGGGACGATCCAGGCCGTGGATGATGCGTATTATCTCGAGCTCAAGTCGATGATGAAAAGCATGCAGGAACAGTTCGAGCTCGACTGGTGCGCGATCTATCGATATAACGGCAATTATTTCACCCACATCGTCGACGGCTCCGAAATGGGGGAGGAGTTCGTGCCGGGGTATCCGATCATGGATATCCCGTCCGAGCTGATCAACGCCTGGAAGGACGTGCGGCCGACCTACTCGGCCGGCAACGTCGATGCTTTCGGCATGTGGATGAGCGCCTACATGCCGATCACGAACGCTTCGTCGGCCGTTGTCGGGGTTCTGGACGTGAGCCGCAACAATGATGTGCTCCTGAGGTTCATCCGCCGGGCCACGCTCGACACGATCGAGGTGATGCTGCTGATCGGCCTCGTCACGATCGTCGTCTGCTTCGTCTTTTCGAAATACCTGACGCGATCGATCGACCGCCTGATTCACGGCACCCAGGAGCTGGCGGCCGGGAATCTCGGTCATCGCGTGGCCGGCGTCTCGACGCGCGACGAGATCGGCATGCTTGCCGGCACGTTCAACGAGATGGCCGAGCAGCTTTCTCAGAACAGGACAGTTCTCGAACGCAAGATCTTCGAAGTCTCCACGCTGTACGAGATCAGCCAGCAGATCAACTACGCCAGCAGTGCACGCGACATCCTCCAGCTCATCCTGCGCAAATGTATCGAGGGTCTCGCCGCCGGCCGCGGAAGCATCCTGATGTTCAACGAGGAGACCGGCAAGCTGATCGTCGACGTGGCGGTGGGCGAGGGGGTGGAGCCGGTCACGAAGCGGATCGAGTTCGCCCCGGGCGAAGGCGTTGCCGGCAGAGTGTTCGAAAGCCAGCGGATGCTGCTCGATAATGCTCCCGCCGAACCCGATTTCAAGCCGTATCCGGGCGAGTCCGGCTCGCCCATCCACAACATCATGTGCCTGCCGCTGATGGTCGAGAAGCGGTCGATCGGGGTCATGAACATCGTCAACAAGCGCGGCTCGGGGTTCGGTGACGCCGATGTCGCGTTCGCTGGAACGATGGCCTCCCAGATCGCGCTGACGATCGAAAAGACCCGTCTCTACGAGCTCTCGATCACGGACGGGCTGACGAAGCTGTTCGTACACCGGTATTTCCAGATCGTGATGGACAACGAACTGAAGCGGGCCAAGCGGTACGGCTCGTGCCTCAGTCTTATATTGATGGATATTGATCACTTCAAGAAGTTCAACGACACCTACGGTCACCAGATGGGTGACCGGGTGCTGTCCCTGACGGCGCTGATCCTGCGCGAGGCCGTTCGGAGCATCGACGTGCCCTGCCGGTACGGGGGCGAGGAGTTCGCCGTCGTCCTGCCCGAAACCGACGCCCAGAACACCTACAGCGTCGCCGAGCGCATCCGCAAAGCCGTCGAAGCCTACGATTTTCCCTCCCTCGAGGGCAGCATTCTCAAGGTGACCGTCAGCCTCGGCATCGCCTCGTTCCCCGAGCATGGCACAGAAAAGGCTGATCTGATCAAGCGTTCCGACGAGGCGATGTACTGGTCGAAGGAAGCCGGCCGCAATCGCGTCACCGTCTGGAGCCCCGCCGGAAAGCCCACCGCCGGCTGAAAAGAAACGCCCCGCCCGCCGGAGAGGCGGAGCGGGACGTAACGGACAGTGCAGGTGCGGATCAGCCCGCCATGACCTTCAGGGCATACTCGCGATAGAAGGCCGCGCGAGCGGCGGCATCGGGAATCTCGCGGCGCGGCACCGTGACGACGCGGGAGCCGGTCGGCCGGGCGAACGACTGCTCGACGAACATCTTCACGATGGCAGGCGGGACCGGATACAGGATGTCGAACGGATCCTGCTCCGCCTTTCCCTCGCGGATGGCGCTCGTCCGCTCCAGGGTCCGCTCGAAGTTGCGGGTGATCAGATCGAGGATGTCGTTCACGTTCCTGCTGAGTCCCTTCCGATCTACCTTTTCCAGGGGGGTGGCCCAGAGGTTGATCCCCTTCAGCTCGGCCAGCTCCTTCTCGTTCAGGCTGACCGGCGGCTCGAAGTAGACCAGCTTGCACGTGTAGGGGATCCCGGCGAACAGCGGGTGCGGGTTCTCCATCGTGATCGGGGAGCGGTATTCGAGATCGGTATTGACCCCGTTATAGAATATGCTGTAGCCGCGGCCGAGGTAGATGTCGGTCAGGCGGTTGACCACCCACCACGCGAGAGTGCTTTCCCAGGGCGCGAAGCAGGGGCCGAACTCCTTGAACAGCAGGTAGCGGATGTTGTCGCAGGAGGCATTCACCACGTTGCCCAGTTCCCGGTAGAAGGTCGATTTGCCGCACCCCGCGGCGCCGATCGGGATGATCAGGAGCGGATGGGCAGAGGTGAGGGTCTCCTTCTTCCAGTTCGGGTTCTCGTTCAGGGAATGGGCGATGAAGGCTTCGAGGTGCTCCTCGCCCTTCCTGATGAGCACGGCCGGGTCCTGCTCAGTGATCTGAGCGACGAGAATGGTGAGGTAGGTGTTGATGATGTGGTAGGGGCTCAGCTTGAAGCAGAAGTCGTAGCGGGCCATCTCGTCGATCGCGCGGGCCGGGTCCGGTTCCGCCTTGATCAGGTAGGCGCCTTCCTTGACGTTCACGCCGAAGATCGGGCTGTTGTACATGTTCTTCGCATCCCGGAGGAGCGCCTTGGTGTCGCCCTGCGCCTCGACGGCCTTCAGGATGTTGGTCACGCAGATGGTGACGTCTTTGCCCCACACGATCGAACCGTCGTCCCGGATGACCTCGGCCAAGCCGGTCAGGCCGTATTTCTGGGCGATCCTGCCAAGAATGTCGCGTGTTCCCTGATGAATGGTCATGATGTTCCCCTTCGATGGATTTCGATCTCTCTCCACGAATACCATGCCGCCGCCCCGGCTGTCCTCACGAATCTCTGCATCCTGGTATGTTGGTTTCGTCATGAGAACCGATCCGCAGATTTCGCAGATTGCACAGATGAAAAACAGACTTTTTTCTCGATAGAAGAGCCAGGGTACAAGGAAAATCAGGTTTTTCCCGGTGTTCTTTCCTATCTGCGTTCATCTGCCCTCCATCTGCGGATACGGTCTTGAATCCGAGGGATATTTCAACGGATTATCTCTGCGGAATTTGTGGATCGGTTCCAGGGGAGGATCCGCGGTGGTGCCGGCTCATCAGAGGTTGGGAGGCTCGCGATGGATGAGATCGAAACGGGAACGAAGGGCAGCCAGCGATGCCTGGTCGGGCGCGGTCAGGAAGGCGCGGTCGGGATCGCGCAGGACGTTCGTCGCGCAATGGACGTCGCCTTTGCGGTCATGATAGGCCGCGGCATTCAGGAAGTGGATGCTGCAGCCGAGGTTCGCGGCGCTGTCCTGGATGAGGTTCCGGAACGGGGAAAACAGGGGATCGGAAACGATCAGGTGATCGCGGAGGATGAGGTGATTCACCACGTCGGGGGTGTAGGCGATGCAGTGACCGTGGGGGGCGGCCTCGTTGCCCTTGAAGAGCACCGGCCAGGAGACGACGGGAACCTCGCGATGCGCGTCTCCGGTGATGCGGCGGATTTCCGCGACCAGCTTGTCGGTGTTTTCGTCGATGATCCCGTTGATCTTCCGGTTGAGCTCGATGAACTTCGCTTCGGCCGTTCCCTTCCATGCGTCGGGGGCGAGAAGGGCGCTCCGAAGCTTCGGAAGGAAGGATGCGAAGGGTTCGGGGAGGGCTTCGAAATCTCCCCCGGAGGCTTTCCCGAGAAGGTCGAGGGCACCGCAGGGGGCGGCCCGGACGATCGCATACCCACACGGGGAATACCTGGTCGGGACGATCGATAAATATTCGTCGATATGCCCGACGGCGAGCCATTTGGTCGCGAGCATGATCGTGCGGCCGTCATACCCGTTCTTCCGGAAAAACTCCCGGCATTCAGGGGTCATGCTGTCTCCGTGGTAGAGAATGTTATCGGGGGTGACCTCGATATTGCCCCCGGAATCCCCGTCGCCAAAACCGGCTGTGGAGCTGGGATTGACGCACAGCTTCAAGTTCCAGTTCTTCGCAACCCATTCGGGAAAATCCTTCAGGCCGGCCTCGCGGGCGGAGTCGAAGACCGCCGGTCCGGCCGATGCGGCGTCGGACCAGATGCAGAGCTCGCCGAAATCCTGCATCCAGATGTCGTTGGTTCGCACGTCCGGATTGATTTCGACCAGTTTTTCCACGACCCCGGACGGGGCTTCGAAAAAACTCGCCCGGGCATCGCGAGAGGAGAGCCGTCCGGCGCTGTCGACGATGTGAAGTTTGAAGGCATCCGCGCCTGTCAGCCCGTCGTTCTCATGGATGTCCCGGATCACCCGGAAAAGCTCTTTCACGAACCCGGTGGTGTCGGCATGATTGACCACCAGAACCTTTCTGGGAAGCTGGTTGGCGCTCATCAGCCGGATCGTTCCCGCCCAGACGTTTCCCGCGAGAAGAAGAATTGCCACCAGGCTTGTCACGATCTTCCAGCCGCCATTTCCGTTCATCCGTCGCATCCTTTTTCTGTCGTTGCGGTCGAAAAGCGCTGTTCACGACGCAAAAGAAGTGCCATGAGCGGAACGACGGGAACTGCCTCTCCGAGCGGCGAACGTGATCAGTCAACAGGAAATTGCCGGATTTCAGACGAGGCCGTCTGAAAATCCGGCACAGGGATTCTCCGGGAAGGGGGCTACTCGGTGTCGGTGCCGCTTTCCAGCAGGTGGAGCGGGTCGTGGGCCATATACCGGCGCGGCGGCCGGAAATACTTGAAGGGCGAGTACGAGGCCAGGTTGCTGATGCTGGCCATGTAGACGCAGGCATAGCGCTCGACGAGCGTGGCGAACCGCGACTCTTCGTTGCCGGCGCGCATCACCTCGCCCCAGTATTTGTTGAAGTCCCGCTGCTCGTCGTTGATCAGCTTCGTGATCTGCTCGTCGATCTTCGCGATCTGCTCGCGCAGCCCTTCACGCCGCTTTTCCGCCTCGGGCGGCCGCTTCTCGGACGGAATGCCGCGCAGCGACTCCTTGATGTCGAAGAGCTGGTCCTCCAGCTCCTCTTTCTTTTCCATAGCTGAAACTATTTCACAGTGCGTCTCGGCGTGCCGCTCGAGCGCCGGCACTTCCTCGGCCAGCTCCTGCACGATCAGCCCCGTGCGCCAGCCGATCGCCTCTTTCAGGGTCACGACATCGCCCCAGATGTGGTCGCCGAGATAGAAGATCTCCGAGGGCGAGAGGCCGAGATCCTTCTCGAACGTGCGGGCGTTGCCGCTCTGGTAGATGCCGCCCCACCGGATCGGGGCATGGAAGTTGGCCAGCAGCCCCGAGGCGGGGTCGACCCGCAGGAACTTCTGGTGCTGCTGGAAGAACGCGGGCTTATTGGCGCAGACGATGATGATGTCGAACAGCTCCTGCCACGACTTGCCCTCGAGATACGGCCCGAAACAGTGGTTCATCACCTTCTGGCTGTACTCGAAGTCGGAGTTCGTGATCATCGCGATCTTCTTGCCGGCCGCCTTGAGCCGCTGCAGAGCCGTGACCATCCGCCGGTCACGGATGAAATACCGGTCGGGGTCGTTGATGACCTGGCCCTTGAGGTTGCCCTCCTGGTGCGCGTCATCGAGCGCCCGCCGGATGTCGTTGAAGGCCTTCTTCAGGTTCATCGGCATCTGCTTCGCGTCGACCAGGTCGACGAGCTGGGCGAACAGACAGCCTTCGGCAAGGGAAAAAAGCGTGTGGATAATATAGTACCGCGGATCCGTCAGGTCGATCCCGGTCGAAGGGTAGATTTTCTTCTGCTCCTCGATCGTGAGGAATTTGGTCCCGTGGCTCGCCTTCTTGACGTAGCCGTACCGGTTGACCTTCAGGAAGTTGCCGAGCTCGACGTCGATCACGAGTCCCCGGATCACGAACTCGGGATCGAACTTCATCTCGGCCAGTTCGGGCGGGTAGCCCATATCCTTCACGAGCTTGTCGAGGACGATGCGATAGGCGGTCTCCTCGAAGGCAGGCACGTTGTAGGTGGCGAGCGTGTAATCCATATCGAAGCCGACGAGCTTGATATGGTTCATGTTGAGGGTGCGGTTGACGAAAATACGTTGTTCTGCGCTGATGCGCTGGGAAGTGGACATGGATACCTCGCTTGGAATTTCCGGCGGCGATGCCCGCGCGGGACCGTTCGATCCTTCTGATGCGCGCTGCCGCTCGATGTTGCGTTCTTTGTTGCGCCGAAATGATACCACAAACCCGCCGAACGGGATATACTCCCCTTCATGCCGCAGGAAACCGCAATCACGCTTCCCATCCGCATGGTGCTGTTCGATTACGGCAACGTGCTCGAGTTCGTCAACCACCGCCGCTCTGCCGCCCGCCTCTGCGAGGGAACGGGCCGCGATGCCGACGCGCTTCTGCGCCGATTCCTGCTGCCGCGCGGCCCGCTCGAACAGCTCGAATCCGGCATGATCGACGCCGACGGGTTCCGCCTGTTTGCTGGCGAGGCCGTCGGCCGCGAGTTTTCACCAGACGAATTCGCCTCCCGCTTTTCGGACATGTTCGTGATGCGGGAGGACACCACCGCGTTGCTGCGCGCTCTGCGGGGCCGGTACCGCCTGGGGCTCCTCTCGAACACGAACGAGATCCATTTCGCGACGACGATCTCGAATCATCCCTGTTTCGGCTTTTTCGACCAGGTCACGCTCTCGTTCGAGGTGAAGGCGATGAAGCCCGCCCCGGCGATCTACCGCGACGCCCTCGCGAAAGCCGCGGGCATCCCGCCTGCCGAGATCCTGTATCTCGACGACATCCCCGCCTATGCCGAAGCCGCCCGCGCCTGCGGCATGCAGGCCCTCGTCTACGATTCCGCCGGCACGACCGCCGCAAACGTCCGCCGCCTGCTGACCGGCCCGTAACCCCTCACGACACGGGTTTCAGCGAGGATGGAACAGAGGGGAAATCCTTCAAACGGGGCGCTTCTGGCCTATCAGCCGATGGAACGGGCGAGGCGGAGGCCGTCGTCGGGCGGGGTGGGGTAGTGGTTGGGGAGGAACTCGGCCTGGGTGAAGCCCTCTGATTCGTAGAGGGCTCTTGCGCGCAGGTTGCGGGTGCGCACCTCGAGGTAGGCCGAGCGGAGCCCCTGGCGGGCCGCATCGGCGATCAGGCGGCGCAGGAGGAGCCGGGCGAAGCCCTGGCGCCGCACCTCGACGGCCGTCGCGAGGTCGAGGATATGAACGGCTTCTGCTTCATACAGGGCAATGGTATAGCCTGCGATATGATTGTTGTGGATCGCGACGAGACAGCGAAAGACCGGATACTTCAGGCACTCCCGGAACTGTTCTTCCGGCCACGGGCACGGGAAGCTCTCATACTCGATCTCGGCCACGACGGGGACGTCCCGCGCCTCCATCGGGCGGATCCCGGAACCGGAAGAAGCCTGTTGCGTCATGACCACACGCTACCACAAGCCGGTGCCCGATTCATCCATCGCCTTCTGCGATCCCCCATCCGAACGGGGGAACGATCCGCAGATGTCACTTGTTCTTCGGCACGGGCGGGGCAACCGGAAACTCCACGAGCTGTGGGGAGGGACTTCCAGAGGATCGATTCGCCCTCCCCGTTCTCGCGTGCCGGACCGGTTGCCGTCGTTCGCGTTCTCCTCGGGAGATCTCGCTGTCGAGGCGAACCCCGGACCAGTCGGCATCCTGCCTCCGGGTCCGGGTGGGCGCACTTCGTGTGCGCCCACGCCTGCCAGCGGATCTCCCTCGATGCGACCGACGGACCGGTCTCGGCAGCGCTCGACAGTCGGGCTCATTCGATCCTCTTCCAGTCCCTCCCGTATTCCGAAGGTTCGCATTTGATCTGTCGGCACGGGTTGACGGGCGGCGGCCGGGCCGATATCCTGACAGACGATGATCGAAGCGCACCATCCAAGAGGTATACGAAGATGTATAAAATAACCGCCGAGTCCTCGTTTTCCGCCGCCCATCAGCTGCCGGACCACCCCGGCAAGTGCCGGAACCTGCACGGCCACAACTGGCGGGTCCAGGCCGTGGTCGGGGCCGAGACGCTCGACAACCAGGGGATGGTCGTCGATTTCGCCGTCCTCAAAAAGGCCCTGGGCGAGCTGTGCGACCGGTTCGACCACCGTCTGGTCAACGAGATCGCCCCCTTCGACCGGCTCCCCCCCACGGCCGAGCATTTCGCGAAACTGTTTTTCGACGGGCTCGTCACGGCCGTCGGCTCCAACCGCGTCCAGGTTCTCGCCGTGCGCATCTGGGAGACAGAGCGCAACGTGGCGGAGTTCGCGCTATGACGACGAAACCGCTCGCCGTCGTCGTCGCCTCGGGCGGCATGGACTCCTGCGTCTCGGCCGCGATCGCCCGCCGCGAGTACGAGCTGGCCCTGTTCCATCTGAATTACGGCCAGCGCACCGAGGCCCGCGAGCTGCGCGCGTTTCGCGAACAGGCGAATTTCTATGGCGTGAAATATATTCTCGAGGTCGACGCCGGCCATTTCCGGCAGATCGGCGGCAGCGCGCTCACCGACCCCTCGCTCGCCGTTCCGGATGCGCAGAATCTCGGGAGGGGCGTGCCCGTCACCTACGTGCCGTTCCGCAATGCCAACATCCTCGCGATGGCCGTTTCCTGGGCCGAGGTGATCGGGGCCGTCCGGGTCTTCATCGGCGCCGTCGAGGAGGATTCCTCCGGTTATCCCGACTGCCGTGAGAGCTTCATCGAGGCGTTCAACGGCGCGATCCGCGAAGGGACGCGGCCCGGCTCGGGCATCCGTGTCGAGGCGCCGCTCCTGCACCTGAACAAGGGCGAGATCGTGCGGCGCGGCCTCGAACTCAATGCGCCCCTCCACCTCTCCTGGAGCTGCTACCAGGGCGAGGAGGCCGCTTGCGGCACCTGCGAATCCTGCATCCTGCGCCTGCGCGGGTTTGCCGCCGCCGGTGCGACGGATCCCATTCCCTACCGCACCCGTCCCTGACGAGAAAAGAAACGGCCCCCGGGCAATACTGCCGGGGGCCGTCTGTCATTCTTGGATCGTGACCCGGGGCCGGGTCAGTTGAACTTGAAGATCTCCCCGTCGATGACCAGCACCTCGAGCTTCGAGCGGATATCGAGCGGGTGGCCGCTGAACAGCCCCACGTCGGCATCATACCCTTTCCGGATATGCCCGACGCGGTTCGCGATGCCGAGGATCTTCGCAGGCGTCTCGGTGATGCACTGGAGCGCCCGCTTCTCGTCGAGGCCGAACTGAACTGCCATAGCGGCCGCTATACGAAGCGTCTCGACCGGCAGACCTGGATAATCACAGGTCAGGGCGACCTCGACCCCGGCGTCGAGCAGGCTTACGGCGCATTCGAAGATGCGGTCCCGCGTCTCGGCCGACCGCTCGGCCATCAGCAGCGGCCCGAGCACGACCGGGATCTTCTTGTCGGCGAGCAGTCCGGCGACCTTGTGGGCCTCGATGCCGTGCTCGATGACCAGCTTGAGCTTGAACTCATCGGCCAGCCGGATCGCCGCCATGATGTCCTCGAGTCGCTGGGCATGGGCCCGCAGGGGCACCGCGCCATCCAGCAGGGGGCCGAGCGCCTCCATCTGGATGATCCGGTCGCGCAGCCCTTTCTTGGACTGCTTCACCTCGTGGTAATCCTGCGCCTTCATGAACGTTTCGCGCAGCAGCGCCGCCATGCCCATGCGGGTCGTGGGGAACGCTTTGCGGCCTTCGAGAAGATGCTTGGGTTCCTCGCCCAGGCAGATCTTGATGCCCGCCTGCTCGACGATCAGGCCGACGTCGGCTGAGTTGCCGTAGGTCTTGAGAATCGAGCACTGGCCGGCGATCAGGTTCGCGTTGCCGGGACTGACCATGCAGACCGAGATGCCCGAGCGCCGCGCGTCGTTCAGCGAATCCGACCGCATTTTGATCCCGTCGAGCGGGCGCAGATGCGGCGTGATCGGCTCCGACCACTCGGTGAGATCCGAGCCGGAGGGGCCATACCCGTGATCGGTGAGGCCGAGATGGGTATGAGCGTCGATCAGGCCCGGGATCAGGTACTTGCCCTGACCGTCGATGACCGTCTCGACGTTCTTGAGGACCTTCGAGCCGACCGCAGCGATCTTGCCCTTCTCGATCAGAACCTTCTGAGCCGGGAAGAACGCCCCGCTGAGGTAGACCCGGACGTTGTCAAACAGAATGGACGACATGACCTCTCCCTTCCCGCGTGAGGCGGTCCGAAGGGCTCAGAGCACCCGAGCGCCGTCGATGAACACTGACTCCGCCTTGGACCGGGAGTCGAGAGGGTGTCCGCTCCAGACCACGACATCGCCGTCGAAACCGGTTTCGATCTTCCCGAGGCGCTTGTCGAGGCCGAGAATGGCGGCCGGATACTCGGTGATCGCCTTGATCGCGCGCTCCTCCTCGAGACCGTGGCGCACGCACAGGGCAGCGGCGAGGCTGAGACCCTCGATCGGGATGACCGGGTGGTCCGTCGTGATCGCGACCATGCAGCCTTCATCGAGCAGCACGCGCACCGTGTCGAAGGTGCGATGCCGCAGCTCGGGCTTCACGCGGCAGGAGAAGGTCGGGCCGACGACGGCCTTGGCCTTCCAGCGGCCGAGCTCCTTGGCGATGAGATGGCCTTCGGTGCAGTGGTCGATGACCAGGTCCAGGTTGAACTCCTGGGCGATGCGGTAGGCGGTGATGATGTCATCGGCCGTGTGCGCGTGGGCGCGGGCCTGGATCTTGCCTTCCAGAAGAGGCAGAAGGGCCTCGAGCTTGATGTCGCGGTCCTTGAAATCCTTCGATTTCTTCTTCTTGGAATAATCCTGGGCTTTCATCAGCCACTCGCGGATCACGGCGGCCGTGCCCATGCGGGTGCTGGGGAACTGCTTCTGCTCGGCGTAGATGCGCTTCGGGTTCTCGCCGAAGGCAAGCTTCATGCCGCAGCTCTCGCGGATCGAGGCCTCTTCGGCGATCTGGCCGTGGGCCTTGATGATGCACGCCTGGCCGCCGATCGGGTTGGCCGAGCCGGGGGCGACCATCATGGTCGTGACACCGCCGGATCGCGCGTCAGAGAGCGCCTGATCGCGCATCTTGAGGGCGTCGAAGGCGCGCACCTGCGGCGTGACGAGGCCGAACTGCTCGTTCAGGTCGGCGTCGACCCAGCCGATGCCTTCCTCTTCGAGGGTGATGTGGGTGTGGGCGTCGACGAACCCGGGCATGACATACTTGCCGTCACAGTTGACGATCTTCTCCGAGTCCCCTTTTTCCTTGCCGCCGACCTTGGGCTTCTTCGCCTTCACGCTGGCAAGCGTCACCTCGGTGATCTTGCCGTGATCGAGCACGAGCCGGCCAAGCTGCTGGAACTTGCCCTGATAAAAAATGGTTCCCTTTTCGAGGATTACGCGCATCGCAAGTGTCCCCTTTCCTTCTCTGACTGCCGGGGTACTCTACGGCTCGTCGCCGCCCCGGGTCCCTCAACCCCCGGAAAATCGCACCAGCGGGGCTTTTTCGTGCTCCGTACGCGCGAATCCCGTGCAAGGCCTTATCGAGGCGATATTTTACCTGTGAAACCCGGCAATTTCAACATAATTTTCGGGCCGCGTCCTTGACACCCCCCGAAACCCGCTCCTATAATCAGGATAAATGCGGGAAGGGGGCTGCCATGCTCCGCGGGTTCACTCGGGTTCTCTGCGTCGCCGGCCTGGTCGTTCTGTGTACCGGCTGCCGCGACTCCGGAACGACCCGCTCGACACCCGTTCCCGCGCCCGCCCTCGCCGTCGCGACCCCGGCCGCCCTTTCCGGCCCGACCAGGACCCTCGCCACGGGAGCCGCCGCCGTCGAACGCACCCTCGAGTCGGCCCACACGGATTACCTCGAGGCATACGACCGGTACGTCAAACTCCTGCGGGAAAGCGGTCCCCAGACGATGGACACCCTCGGTGCCCTCGCGGAGTACCAGCGCAAATACCAGACCTACCAGATGCTGCTCGGAACCGCGAAACAGGCGCGCTGAGAGCGCCTTCCCCTACAGATTCAGCAGGACGATCCCGATCGTGATCAGCAACGAGCCGGCGATTTTCGTCACGGTGAGCTTCTCGTGCAGGATGAGCATCGTGAGCAGCAGCGCCACGAGCGGATACGTCGAGGTGAGAACGGCGACCTTCCCCGCATCCTGAACGACTTTCATCGCCTGCAGGTAGGTGAACACCCCCAGGCAGCCCGACAAAATGCCGGACACCCCGAGATACAGGGCGGTGCGCGGCGTGATCTCGGCGATCAGACCCCATTTTCCGGTCATGGTCAGCACGGCGATGGTCACGACCGCGATGAACGCGGTTCTGACGAACACGGCGACCGAGGTGTCCACATGAACGATGGCCAGCTTGTCGAGAACGGGCGGGATACCCCAGAAAATGATCGTGAGAATGACATAAAGCATCGACGTGAAGGTCTCCTTGGGTTGTGGTGCCGCCGTTCCCGTCAGGTCTCTTCGGTGAGAGCCGAAGCCAGGGTGGTGCGGTTCTTTCCGGTGCGTTTGCTGTGATACAGGGCGCGGTCACTGGCCTGAACGAGGGAGTCGCGGTCGTGGGCGTCGCCCGGATACGAGGCAACCCCGAGGCTGCACGTGATGCGCAGCTCGCCGAGCGGATTGCTGATCGTGAGCGCCGCGATCGCTTCGCGCAGACGTTCGTCGGTGCGGTGCGCCTCGTCGGCACGGGTTTCGGGCAGGATGATCGCCATCTCCTCGCCGCCATACCGGCAAGGAATGTCGATGCCGGTGCGGATCGTCTCGCGGATCGCGAGCGCCACCCGCTGCAGCACCTGGTCGCCGACCTGGTGGCCGTACACGTCGTTGAACCGCTTGAAATTGTCGATGTCGATCATGATCATCGACAGCTTCAGGCCGTAGCGGCGGGCGCGGAGCACTTCCTCCGAGAGACGGGCGGCGAAGTAGCGGTGGACGAACAGCCGGGTCATGCCGTCGGTGATCGATAGCTCGTACAGCTTGTTGTTCTCGATCGTGACGGCCGCCTGGGAGGCGATCAGGTTCAGCAGGTTCAGGTCGTTTTCCTCGAACGGGGCACCGCTGCGCTTGTTCACGATGTTGATGACGCCGATCGTGCCGTCCTTGAACTTGAGCGGCGAACAGAGCAGCGACCGGATATCCTCGACGGGCAGCAGGCTTCCGAAGTTGCGGAACTCGGGATTCCGGAAGCCGTCGTTGCAGATGCGGCCGTTGCCGTCCTTCGCCACGAGGCCGCAGACGCCGTTGCCGAGCTTGACCGGGGTGCCCGTGACGATGCGGAACCGGCCTCCCGACGCCACTTTCACGACCAGTTCGTCGGTGGTGTCGTCGAGCAGCATGATCGAGCCGCGCTCGGCCTCGAGCACCTCGATCGCGTGGGTGAGCACGAACTTGAGCAGCTCCTCCGAGTCGGAGATGAAGTTCACGGCGTTGCTGATCTCGAACAGGGTGTTCAGTTCGCGCATGCGGCTCATGCGCTGGTCGCGCTCGTCCCGGATCGAGTCGATCATCGACTGGAAGTTGCGGTGGAGCAGGCCGATCTCGTCGGCGCGGTCGGAGGCGACGCGGATGAAGTAGTCGCCGGCCGCGACCTTCGTGGTCGTTTCGGCGAGCTGGTTGATGGGTTTGGCCATATATAATGCAAGATATGTTCCGGTGATGACGGCGAGCAACAGGCCGAGACCGCCGAATACCGAGAAGTCGCGCCGCATGCGCGAGCCGAGCTGGGCGAACTCCGAGGCGGGCAGCGAGATCTCGAGCAGGATGGCCTCGGACACCTTGCTGCGCAGGGCCACTTCCCGGACGAAGGTGTGGCGGGCACCCATCACGTCCATCTCGCCGGTGCGGTTGTCGATCAGCTCGGGGACGGTGTCGGTCATCCGCTTTCCGTAGATGTCCATCAGCGTGGTCAACACGCGCCGGCCGCCGTATAGCAGGCTGTATTCGGCTCCCGTCAGCCGCTTGAGCCGGTCGGCAAAGTCGCGGGCAAGCCGGAAGGCGAACACCACGTGCACCGGCTCCGACTCACGCAGCTTCGTGATCTCGGCGGCGGCGAAGATCCAGGGCTCGCGGCCCAGGATGTACAGGTTGTAGCTGAGGGGCACGTGGCACAGGGCGGGGATGATCTTCTCGAGCGAGTCTGCAGGCGGGATTCCCTCTTCGATGAAGGGCTTGCCGCGGTTTCTGACCATCGCGATGTAATCGAGGCCCGAGCGGATCAGCTCGTATTGCAGGATCGGCGAGGTGGTCGAGGCGGCGAAGCCGGTGTGGGCGACGGCGAACAGATCGAAGTCGGCGACGGTCTTGGCCCGGATGCGCAGCGAGTCGAGCTGGTCCTCGAGGCTTTCACGGAACAGGGTCGCCGCGTAGCCCAGCCGCCGGCTGAAATCCTGCCGGGCCGCCTCGTCGGTGCGTTGCAGGGAGATCATCATCAGCACCGAAAGCGGAATGACGAGCACGAGAACGAAGACCAGCAGGATCTTGGCCCGCAGGCTTCGCGGCGAGAGAAGGTCAGAAAACGGCACGGCGCAGTTCGATCTTTCCGCCGACCCTGCGGACGCCGTTCATGAAGGTCCGGCGCAGGTCCGTGCTGTAGGGGGCGGCGGTCAGGCTCGCGAGGCCGCCGCGGGGGCCGAGATTCGTCGGAAGATCCGATGGGAGGGCGACTTTCCAGGTGCGGGACCGGTCGAAATCGCCCTGCCAGGGGTAGATCTTCGAAAGGGCACCGTCTTTCAATTCGATCGAGAAGCCCGCAAAGCAGAGGGGCAGGCCGCCGGTGGCCAGCATGCCCTCGATGAGGCTCTGGAGCGTCTCTCCCGGAACGACCAGCGTGCTGACGCCGACCTGCTTCGGCATGTCGCCCACGAGGCGGGCGGGCGTCAGCGTGGTGAGCGGCTCGTTGAGGCTGTGAATCTCGGTGGCCGGCACGAGGGCGAAATCCGAGTCGGTCTCGACCCGGAGAACGTCAGCCACGAGCCTGCCGTAAGCCGAATCAAACGTGCCGTCATGGCCGACGGGCGTCGACAGACTGGCCAGTTCCAGCGAGAGCGCCTGGATGCGGAGCGTTTCGTCCCCTTCCGGAACATCGATGTACCGCCGTTCGAGCGAGGGCGTCACGACGCTCATCGAGGCCAGATACTGCTTCATGTTCTCGCGCAGCAGGCCGAAGGCACGCACGCTCTGGCCGTTTCGCAGCTCGGGCCAGTTCTGCGGCGTGTTGAACATGAAATCCGTCGCGGCGACGCTGTAGGTGCGGTTCGAATCGAGGGGTTCGTCCCCGACCATGATCTGGACGAGGCGGAAGCCCGGCGGGTTGTGCAGCGAGCAGGTGCAGGTGAGGCCCGAGGTCTGCATGAAGCTGCCCCGGCCGCTGAGGCCCTCCTCGACGAGATTCTCGATCTGCCATCCGGCGAGTTCGGTGCGCATCACGGTGTTCTCGAACGGCAGCGCGTCATACAGGTCGCGCAGGGAGATTGGCCCTGATGAAAGCACGGATTTGATGGCGCCGGAGTTGAGGAACGCGATCTCGGTTTTCGCTCCGGCCCGGATCGAGTCGGCGATGAGATTGCCCATGCTCGACTCTTCGCTGAAGCTGCGTTTGAAGGTGCCTTCGGCGCGCGCGATCACTTCCTCGAGCAGGCTGTCGACCTTGGCTTCGACCCGGCCGATCTCGCCGACGAGAGCCGCATTCGGCTCGATGGACGAAGCATCGACCGGCAACGTCGTCTGGATCGCCTTTTCCAGGCACCAGGCGGAGCCGATGAACGGAATGCGGATCACGCCGACGCCGGCGCCGCGGGCGGGCGGGGTCGGCACGATCAGGGGCTTCTTTCCCTGGGCCAGCACGGTGGTGCCGATCAGATCCCCGATGATGATGTCCACGTCGGGAAACAGGGCCGGCAGATCCTGGCGGGTGTCGAGCCCCGGCTGGTGCGACAGCAGCACGATGAGTTCGGCGCCCTGGGCCTTGAGGGCGGTCGCCGTCTTCTGCACGGCGGCGTGCATGTCCGTGATCTCGACCTGAAGAATGTTCTCCTGACGGGTGTTGCGCGCGAGATCGACCATGCCCAGGCCGATGATGCCGACCCGCGTGCCGCCCTTGTCGACGACGATGCCGCCGGGAAACGTGTTCCCGACCGGCGAAGCGAGGTCACGATAGTTGCAGGCGAGCATTGGCAGCTTGCCGGAACTGATGAACCGCCGCAGCGTGTCGAGGCCGAACTCGAACTCGAGATTGCCGACCGCGATCGCGTCATATCCCGTCTTCTGGAGCAGTTCGAACGGCACTTCCCCCATCGTCAGCGCCGCTTCGGGCGAGCCGAACAGGCTGTCGCCGGTGTCGACCAGCAGGGCACGCTTCGGATCGATGCGGTAGGTCTTCATCGTGTCGTCGATCAGTCCGCGCAGGAACGCCAAGCCGCCGGCCTTCTCGTAGACGCGATCCGACACCTCGCCCTGGAAGGGGTTGATCTGGCCCCGCAGGTTCGAGGTGTAGAAGATCACGAGGTGGCGGGTTGGAATACTCATGTGGTCTTTCAGCAGAAGACCGCCGAGTATCAGGGTCAGGATGATCGTCAGAAACGTCAGGTTGCGGATCACGTGCGTCGCTCACTTCCCGGAGCCGGCCATGGGCCGGGCCCGCCAGTTCTCCATCTCGTCCGGTGCGTGCGAGAGTATCAGATGGGGACGGAGAGTGTCAAGGCGACGAGCGGAGTTCCCAGCGTTCCAGCAGGTCGGGACCGATCTCGGTCAGAAACCGCGACGGCTGGGAAAGGGTCGCGCCGGTTGCCGGGTCCCAGGCGAGTGCGGGGTGGGTGAGATACAACTGCTCCTGCGCGCGGGTCATCGCCACATACATCAGCCGCCGCTCCTCCTCGATGTCGGCCGGGTTCTTCATCGCCCCGAATGAGGGGAATCGGCCTTCGAGGGCCCAGATGACGAACACCGAGTGCCACTCGAGCCCCTTGGCCGAGTGCACCGTCGACAGCACGAGCCGCTCCTCGTCCTCGTCTGGTGCGGCGAGGGCGTCGTCGACGCTGTCGCGTGGCGGCTCGAGGGCCATTTCCGACAGCATTTCGGCGACGGTCGCATACCGGCCGGCGATCACGGTGAGCTGGTCCAGGTCCCGGAGACGCTTGGGGAAGTCGTCGTAGCGTCGCTTCAGCACGGGGCCGTAATAATCGGCGACGGCTTCCACGACGGGAACCGGCGATCCGTCCGCGTGCTGCCGCGCCCGGCGCAGCATCGCCGCGGCAGCCGAGAGGCCGGCCCGTGCCCGGGGCGATGCCTCGAGCCGTTCGAGATCGAAGGGATCGTCGGAAAGTCGCAGCCGCTCGAACAGCGCATTTGCCGTTTTTGGGCCCACCCCTTCGACCAGCAGCAGGACGCGCAGCCACGCGACCCGGTCGGACGGATTCTGCAGGATCCGCAGGTGGGCCAGCAGATCCTTGATGTGCGCGGCTTCGAGGAACCGGAAGCCGCCCCATTTCACGTAGGGGATGTTCCGGCGTTTCAGCTCGAGTTCGAGATGGAAGGCGTGATACGAGGAGCGGAACAGCACGGCGATGCGGTCGAGCCGCACCCCCTCCTCGCGCAACTCGAGGATGCGCTGGGCCACGAAGGTCGACTGCTCGGCCTCGTCGGATGCCACGACCAGGGCCGGCTTCATCCCGCCCTCGCGCACGGTGAACAGCTTCTTGGCGAACCCCTCGCCCGCATGCTCCATCAGCCGGTTCGTCGAGGCCAGCAGCGGGGCCGTGCTGCGGTAATTCTGCTCGAGCCGGATGATCCGGCAGTCTGGGAATCGGTCGGGGAACGAGCGGATATTCCCCACGTTCGCGCCCCGGAACGAGTAGATGCTCTGGGCGTCATCGCCCACGACCATCACATTGCGTGCCCCCTCTCCGAGCAATACCGTGATGCGCGCCTGGAGGATGTTCGTGTCCTGATACTCGTCGGCCATGATATATCTATAGATATTGTTGAGAAGCAGTCGCTTTTCGGGGTGCTCCTCGAGGAGCTTCAGCAGGAAGATCAGCAGGTCGTCGTAGTCGACGAGCTGGTGCTGCAGCTTGTAGGCGCCGTAGGCTTCGATGATCGAGGCGATCTCGTCGGTGTGCTCGACGAACTGGGGATACCGCTTCCGGACCGTCTCGGGAACGCTCCATGCGTGATTCACGGCGGCCGAGCGGATATCCTGGAGCGTCGCCTTGAGCGGGAAGCGCGTCTCGCGCGTGTTCAGGCCGCGTTCGGCCCGGATCAGCCCGATGATGTCCCCGGCATCCGATTCGTCGAGAATCGTGAAGGACGGCGACAGGCCGAGAGCCTGGCCGTGGCGGCGGAGGATCTGGCCTGCGAAGGCGTGATACGTGCCCCCGGCAACCTGCTTCGTCCCGGCGCCGACGAGGGCCGATGCACGGTCGAGCATGCTGGTCGCGGCTTTGCGGGTGAACGTCAGAAGAAGGATCGAGCCGGGATTGATGCCCGTTTCGACGAGCCGTGCGACCCGGTACACGAGGGTGCGGGTCTTGCCCGAGCCGGCCCCGGCAATGCACAGCAGGGGGCCGTTCAGGGTCATGACGGCTTCGAGCTGGGCCTCGTTCAGTTCGGCGGCGTAATCGATCCCGCCGGCAGAGGCGGTGGCTGATGGAGCCTGCTTGAGGTGATACTCCCGGGCCACGGATGATGTGCCGATCGGGAGTGGGTCAGGCTACGCCGCCGGGCGGGCCGAATACGTCGTCCATCCAGCGCAGGTAGGGGAGGGCGCCGAACTCGATGGGCAGCGCCAGAATTTCGGGAACCTCGTAGGGATGAAGCTCGGAAACCTTCGCCTGAACCGCTTCGAGCAGATCGGCGCGCGTCTTGATCAGCAGAAGGAGCTCGTTTCCCGTTTCGATGCGCCCTTCCCAGACGTAGCGGGACTCGACTCCGGGAAGGATGCTGACGCAGGCCGCGAGCTTGCCGGCGAGCAGCGCGTCGGCGATCCTGCCGCCGGATTCACGGTCGGGAACGGTCACGAGCATGATTTTCTTGTCCATGGCGAGGTATTCTACAGCCTCCCCCCCGCCCTGTCAAAAACCGTTCTCCAGGCGGGGACGTTCCTGGAAGACAACCGAGGCCGGGGATCCCGATCCACAGATTTCACAGATGACGCAGATGTTCGGCAACCCGTTCCCTGCGAGCATCTGTGGCATCTGTGTCATCTGCGGATGTGCAGAGTCTGTATGTGGAATCCGGAGGGTCGGATCCAGGGGGGCCGGCGAGGCGGGCGGATCACGATCCGCCCCTCCGTCACGGGTGTCAGATCCATGATGTGTAGGGGCGGGTTTCAAACCCGCCCGGGATGCGCACGAACGGGATCGGAGAGGGCGCTTTGGGGTTTCCGTTGGGAAAAGGCCGAAAGATGCCGATAGGTTGGGAAACCGTCGTGGAGGAACAGAGATGACCAGTATGCCCCTGATGCTTGCGACCGTGCTGACGATGATCCTGACTTACGAGATCACGATCGAATCCTAACGGATCCTGCCTGGGGCCGGCGGGGGTGTTGCCGGCGCCTGGGGAACGAGCGGCTGGCCGGCTTTCCGGAACTCGAAGTTGCGGTAGTAGAACATCAGGATCCGGTAGGCGTCGAGGCCTTTTTTCGCGAGGCCGTCGGCGCCGAACAGGCACATGCCGATGCCGTCCCCGCTGCCGACGCCCCGGTAAATGGTTGAGCGGCGCATCGGCTCGACGGTGAATCGCATGCTTCGCAGCGAGTTCGTTCCGAACTGCTCCTGCATTGCCTCGAGAAACACCGTCCCGCGAACCTTCTTTTCCCGCTTTCCGCGCAGCGACATCTCGACGATCCGGCCCGCGGGATCCGTTTTTGAGGGTTCCCAGCGCAGAAAGACGCGCTCGGCGCCGCCTGCGAACATCACCGAGAGAAAATCCGCAATCTCCTCCTGGGCGAACTCGCGCACCCAGTTGAACGACGGGCTGTGGAAACAGTTCTCCGAGCCCTTGTTGTCGAGGCGGTCGTCGATGGCCTGGTGGTTGGGATCCTCGATATCGTAGATGTCCTTCATACTCGAGATCTTCCCGCCGCAGGTGTGCTGGAACCGCGCGAACAGCGGCTTTCCGCCCGACACCATGATCTCGTCGGCGCACCGGTCCGTCAACAGGGCCACGAGCTCCCGGTTCGGGGCATCTCCCGAGAAGGGCATGCAGTGAGGTTTGTCGCACAAATCGACCGAGTCGGTGGCGTGCCGGCGGTCGACGATCGTGCGGACGAGCCGCGATCGGACGGCGATGATCATGGCTTTCACGGCTTCCGGCTCGGGGGATGAGGTCAGCTCCGAGACGGAGGATACGAGGTAGGCCCGGAGGGGAATCTCGTTCACGAACCGGAGAATGTTCACCCCGAGGCTGACCTCGAGCTTGCCCCGCAGCATCACCGGCTGTCGGCCGGCAATCTCGATGAGCAGCGTCTCGCCGCCGGTCAGTTCCACCTTCGAATAGCCCGCCTCGAGCTCCCGGCCGCGCGAGGTGCGGCCCGTGATCCCCTTCGAAGTCAGCATCAGGATGATATCTTCGGATTCGGGAATCGCCTCCGTTTCCTCGCCCGACAACAGAGGCTCGCTTCCGCTCGCCGTGGGCCTCGGGAACAGCCGGACGCGCCACTCCCCGCGCATCGCCTGCAGCCGGAGGGTGGTGGGTTCCCGGTTCTCGAACAGGGAAACACGGATCGTCGAAGTATCCGGGGGAATTGCGACCGCCGGCTCGGGGGCCGCTTTCGAAGCCTTCGCGGCCGAGGCGGGGGGGAGCATCGCGACCCCGGTCAGGATGAAAATGATACAGAAAAATATATATTTAGTGTTATATATCGTTTTGTTCATGCGTTACGTCCGTCGTTCCTGGAGGATTTCGATGAAACTTTCGAGGCGGAGCCGGGTACGGGCATCGCAGGGGCCGGGGGCGTCCCCCTCGATGGTGAGGATGGGGATGCCCAGCTTCTGCCGGAGAAGGATATCATGGATCTGCCGGTGACAGAAAGCCTGGGTGTAATGGACCAGTCCGTCGATCCGCCGCCGTTCCGTCTCGGCCGCGATGTCGTCCATGCGTGGGGCGCCCCCGTAGGGATACGTGAACGCGATATACCGGGAGACAAGGTCGGGGGCCGGCCCGATCATGGCGAACTGGCGCGGGATCTCGTTGTACACGATCCGTGCCCCAAGCCGCTCGAGCAGATCGAGCAGATCGGTCTGAATGGGGGGCACGCCAAGGATGCCGAGGCGCGGCCCGGCTGTCGGGGCGGGCTTCCGGCTTCGGACCCGGTCGAGAAAGGCGTCGAGCTGATGCCCGAACAACACGGGATCGCCGTTGAAATCCGACGAGGAGACCAGCCACAGATGATTCTCTGCGCCCGTGACGGTGCCCTCCTGCCAGGTCAGCCGGTCGAGTTCGGCGAGCGAGCGGCGGATCGGCTCGAGCCGCTTCCCCGCTTCTTCCGCGGTGGCGCGCGAGACGCCGAACGCCTGGCAGAACCGGTCGAGTTCGCGGGACAGATCGCCGGCGTCGCGGCTTGCCGGGTAGGCGAACGTCTGCAGCTCATCCAGGTCGCGGGCGAGCGTTTCCATCATTGCGTGCGTGTTCGAACAGTCGCCGCCGGTGACGAAGATGACCCGCCGGACGCCGGTGGAACGGATCAGCCCGTAGAGTCCCCGGATCCAGGCGCAGCAGGTGCGCGGATACCCATCCCGCTCGGCCAGGCGCACGAACTGGCCGGCCTGGGCCGCGAGAACGAACCGGTTGTTCAGATCGAGCACGCGCCGGCCGGCGGCGAGAGGGATCTCGATGGGAATCGAGGAGGTGATGCCGAAGGCATCGGGCGGAAAGGGCGCGGTCCCGGTCATGGCGTCGTCAAGAGTCGCCGGGTCACGGCAAGAACCGGATACAGCGCACAACGGACGAGCCCGCGGGGCACGCGGAGCCGCAGGGCCGTTTCCACGAGAATCGGGGAGAGCCGGACATACCAGGTGACGAACAGGCGGCCGGCGGTGCGCGTGAGAAGGCGGCGCCGGAGCCGCCGGAACGGCTCGAGCGCCTCGGGGGCCTCGTCGTAGGCGAAGCCCGCGAGAAAGCAGAGCGACGAGGCTCGCAGGCGGGCGATCGTGGTGACGTAGTCGGGGTTGATCGCGAGAATGTCGCGCCGGATGAGCGCCGCGTGAGGCTCGTCGTTCAGATACATGTAGCAGGTGTAGAGCTGGTCCAACAGCGAGATCTCGTCGGGGGCGATGACGACGGCCTGCTCGAGCAGCTTCTGGGCCTTGATGAACTGGTCACGGCCGAGCGAGGGGCCGAGCTTGAGCCCTTTCTTGAGGAACACCTCGGCCCCGTGCGTGAGGGCTTTCAGCTTGGTCTCGAGAAAGTCGATCTGGAGCTGCTTCGTTTTTTCGTTGTGCAGGTCGATTTCAAAGGCCCGCCGCAGGGTCTGGGCGGCCGGGTGAAACAGGTGTTTTTCGGTGAGAATGCGCACCTTGAAATGCATGGCTTCGATGAGCCGGGGTTCCTGGATCAACAGCCGCTCGACCGAGGTGAGAGCGGTGTCGAACTCGCGCTCGCGCAAGGAGTCCCCGATCTTCTTCAGCTCGACTTCGGGATTCAGGGGCGGCGTCGCCGGTTCGAGGTCGGCCGCGGAAAGAATCGGCGGCAGCTCGTCGTCCTCGATGCTGCCCACCGGCAGCCGGCCGGTCTCGTTGAGCCGGTCGATGATGCG
>JAKQOH010000066.1 GCA_029565415.1 Candidatus Rifleibacteriota bacterium
CGACGCCGTGCGCGACGGCATGGTCAAGGCCGTCGGCATCTGGAAGAGCAACCCGGCGTTCCAGGCCCAGGGCGGTGCCGCGCGCATCTCCCTGACCCGCCGCCCCCCCGCCGCTCCGGTGCAGCCCGCCGCCGCGCCGCAACCGCAACAGCAACCGCAACCGAAGGAGGGAAGCCCCGATGGCCGTCAGTCTTCCTGACCTGAAACAGGTGACCGTCGACACCATCGCCGCCGAGGTGACCGACAAGTTCCGCAACGGCTGGCGTTTCGTCACCATGACCTGCGTCGACAAAGGTGGCGCCTTCGACCTGATGTACCACTTCGACAAAGAGTACAAGCTTGTCACGCTCCGGATCGACGTTCCCCACGGACAGCCGGTTCCCAGCGTTTCGGGCATCTATTTCGCCGCGGCTGTGATCGAGAACGAGATCAAGGATATGTTCGGCATGCCGTTCACGGATCTTGCGATCGATTTCAACGGCCGCTTCCTCCTCTCGGAAAACGCCCCCAAAGCTCCCCAGTGCCGCGAAGGCTCGGGGATCGACCTGCGCATGAAGGTTCCGGCCGAGGCCCAGCCGGCGGAAGGGAAGTGACACGATTATGGCTATCCAGTCGCTGATTCCGTTCGGTCCGCAACATCCCGTGTTCCCCGAGCCGATCCAGCTCCGGCTCGTGCTCGAGGACGAGAAGGTCGTCGAGGCGCTTCCCGCCTTCGGCTACGTGCACCGCGGCCTCGAAAAGATCGCCCAGCAGAAGGATATCCTGCAGGACGTCTTCCTCGTCGAGCGCGTCTGCGGGATCTGCTCGTTCATCCATTCGCTCACCTACTGTCGCGGCGTCGAGACCCTGATGGGCCTCACCGTCCCGGACCGCGCCCGTTTCCTGCGGGTCGTCTGGAGCGAGATGAGCCGCCTGCACAGCCATCTGCTGTGGCTGGGCCTGACGGCCGATGCGTTCGGCTTCGAAAACCTGTTCATGCAGGCGTTCCGGCTGCGCGAAAAGGTGCTTGACCTCATGGAAGCCACCGGCGGCAACCGCGTCATCATGTCCAGTTGCTGCATCGGCGGCGTGCGGCGCGATCTGACCCCCGATCTGGTGAAGATGATCCGCACCACGCTCGACGAGGTCGAACGCGAGCTCGATCCGATCGTCGTGACGATGCGGGACGACTACACCGTCCAGCAGCGCACGATCGGCGTCGGCAGGCTGACGAAGGAAGAGGCCTACCAGCTCGGGGCCGTCGGCCCGGTCGCCCGCGGCTGCGGCATCCAGATGGATTTCCGCACCACCGGCTACGAGGCCTACGGGGAACTCGAGTTCAAACCCGTCGTGTTCGAGGGGGGCGACTGCTACGCCCGGTGCAAGGTGCGCCTGTACGAGATGCTCCAGTCGGTGGCCCTGATGCGGGCCGCCCTCGACAAGCTGCCCGAAGGCCCGCTGGCCGTTCCGGTCAAGGGGAATCCCGACGGAGAAACGATTTCACGCTGTGAACAACCCAGAGGCGAGGTGATATACTATATGCGTGCGAATAACACCCGGAATCTCGAACGGCTCCGGATCCGCACGCCCACCTTCGCGAACCTGGCGCCGCTGCTGAAGATGCTGCCCGGCTGCCAGCTGGCGGATGTTCCCGTGATCGTCCTCGCGATCGATCCGTGCATCAGCTGCACGGAGCGCTGAGACAGGGAGGAAACGATGTTCGGACTGCTCAAGAAAACGCTTTCGAACCTGTTCAGCCGGCCTGCGACCCGCTCGTATCCGGGAACGACCCGGCCCGGCTTCTCCGGCTCGCGCGGCCATCTCGACATGGATCCGGCCGTCTGCATCTACTGCGGGGCCTGCTCGAAACGGTGTCCGACGAAAGCCATCACCGTCTCGCGTGAGCCGAAGGAGTGGAAGCTCGAGGTCGGCCGGTGCATCATCTGCGGCCACTGTGTCGAAGTGTGCCCCAAGAAGTGCATGTGGCTCGACATGAACCACGGCCTGTCGAAAGATGCGGTGACGGATGCACGAAGCGGCGATCGCCAGGGGAATCCTTGACGCCGTTCTCGCCGCCCCTGCGGTGGCCGGGCGGCGAATCACGCGTGTGAATGTCGTGGCCGGGGCTCTTGCCGGAATCGTCGGCGAGAGCCTCGATCTCTTCTGGGCCGAACTGTGCCGGGGGACGCCGGCCGAGGGCTCGGAGGTGCGTCTTTCCATCGCGTATGCGATCCTCTCCTGCCGTTCCTGCGGGGTGAAGTCGGAGCACCGGCCGGGTCGGACCGTCGAACTGGCCTGCGCGGTTTGCGGCGGTCCCTTGCGCCTCGAGGGCGGCCGCGAACTGTATGTCGAATCGATGGAGGTCGAGGATGCTGATCCCGGTCAGAAAAGCGGTCCTGGCGCACAATGACGCCGAGGCGGCCGAGAATGCCCGTCTGTTCGAGAGCCGCCGGGTGCGGGTCGTCAACGTCATGGCCTCGCCCGGCGCCGGCAAGACGAGCCTGATCCTCGCCGTGGCCCGGGCTTTGCCCGAGGGCCTCCGGCCGCTCGTCATCGAGGGGGATGTGGCCTCCTCGATCGACACCGAGAAAGTGGCGGCCGCCGGAATCCCGGTTCACCAGATC
>JAKQOH010000084.1 GCA_029565415.1 Candidatus Rifleibacteriota bacterium
CATGTGCATGCCAATACCGCTGAAGTTCTTCTTTTCGAATATCTCTCTTTTTCATGTTCGTCTCCTTGAGCTCACAAAGGTGACGACCATGATGCCCCCGATAATGCATCAGCGGAAGATGGGGCTAATTATCCGCTTACATCAAAACGGCTACCGTTGCCGATATCGTGAACTCGATCCGTTCTGACGATCACAAGATCACGATCGAACGCTTACAGGGCTTTCTTGCGGCTGGGCAGAAGGATATATACGACCGCGAGAAGAAGGAACGCCCTGGGGTCACGTGGTCGGGCACGTTCGATACACGTTGTAATGCTGGGCTGTTGAACCATTCGGGGCTGATCGTGATCGACCTGGACAAGCTGGGCGAAAGGCTTCCCGCCGTCCGGGCTGCGCTCGTAGCTGATCCAGCCGTTGCCGTGCTGTTCGTCAGTCCATCAGGCGCCGGGCTAAAGATCGTTTTCGCGGTCGATAATGCGGCTGATCACGGGTGGGCGTGGCGGGCCGTGGCCGATCGGGTGAAGGATATCGCGGGTGTCGGTGCCGACGAGTCAGGGAAGGACATACCCAGGCTGTGCTACATGAGCTATGATCCTGACTGTTATTTCAACCCTGATCCTGTGCCGGTCGTGATACCGGCAAAACCGGAACCGCCGAAGATCGAGCGGGTGAAGCCGGCGACGACGACGAGCGGAACCAGGACGGAAAAGTATTGCCGTGCCGCTCTTGAAAGGGCCTGCGAGGCGATACGGGCGACAGCTTACGCCGGCGGTGCTCACGATACGCTTTTGAAAGAGTCACACGCGATCGGCGGCTTGCTTCACCTTGGTGCTTACTCTTTCGACGAAGCGCACAACGCGATCATTGAAGCCGCGTTGCCGGTCGGGTTTCCTGAAGGCGAAGCCGCACGGGTGGCGAGGGACGGCCTTACCGTGGGTCAGACGAAGCCACGCGCAATTCCCGATGATGCTGTGGATGCAAACAAGACGATACGCGACTTGGCGAAGCTGGGCAGCGTTGAGTATGAGCAGCAGCGGCAGGCAGCGGCGGCGGCGCTCAACGTCCGGGTATCTGCTCTCGACAAGATGGTCGAGGGCACTCGAAAAGCGGCTGATGAAGCGAAGAAATGTTCACTGTTCAAAGAGGTTGATCCATGGCCCGAGGTGGTGAACGGGGTCGATGTTCTCGATGAGCTGTTGTCGATCTTCCGGCGATATGTAATAGCCGATATCGAAACGCTTCATGCCGGTGTTTTGTGGGCAGCGTTCACGTGGTTCATCGATCACGCGACCGTTGCGCCGATGTTCCTGATCACTGCACCGGAAAAGGGGTGCGGCAAGTCGGTTTTCCTGTCCGCGATCGGGAAGGTAGTTCGAAAGCCGCTTCCCAGCTCCAACATATCCCCTGCGGCAGTGTTTCGGGCGATCGAAAAATGGGGGCCTACTCTTCTCGTCGATGAGTGCGACACGTTCGTAAGAGACAATGAGCCGCTTCGTGGGCTGCTGAACTCTGGACATATTCGGGATATCGCCTTTGTTCTTCGCACAGAGGGCGAAGCCTTTGAACCAACACGGTTCTCGACCTGGGGCTGTAAAGCACTTGCAGGCATCGGAGGCATGCCCGAAACGATCATGTCACGCTCGATCATTGCGACAATGCGCCGAAAGGCGGCAGGTGAACGGGTGGAAAGCCTGCGCCGTGCGGATCCAGAAGTATTCGAGGGCGTGACTCGTCGCCTTGCCCGCTGGGCCGCCGATGCCGGCGTGACGTTCGAGAAACATCGACCTCTGAACGACGAACTGACGAACCGGGCGGCCGACAATTGGGAACCGCTGTATAGCGTTGCCGATATTGCCGGCGGTGAATGGCCGATGCTGGCACGAGCGGCAGCCCGGCGGCTGGCAGGGATCGAGAATGACGCGCCAAGTCTGAACGAGGAACTGTTACAGGACATCCGTGAGGTGTTCGAGGAAAGGCAAGCTGTCAGACTGTCCACAAAGGACTTGTTGAACGCGCTGAATGCTGACGATATGCGACCGTGGGGAACGCACAACCGCGGTCTGCCGATGAAGCCGCGCCAATTGGCGAAACGTCTTGAGGGCTTCGGGATCCATCCAAAAATGTTACGAATTGGCGGCAGCGCCCCGGCTCGTGGCTACGACATCCAAGACTTCCGCGACACCTTCACGCGTTATCTCTCGAACAAGGGTAAAATATCCGTAACAACGATACAACCCAGTGCTGAAGCCTGTTCCGGCGGGTTTTCAAACGTAACAGCCGCCGAAGGTGTTACAGACAAAAAAGCACCGGAACCAGCTTCCATTCTCGATTGTAACAGTGTTACGGATAAAACAGGTGTTTTCGGGGAAGAGGGGGTATCGGCAGCGGAAGACGGCGGGTGTTTCGTATGACGTTTGCCGAACTGCTTGCCAAGATCCAGGACGCAGGGATCACGATCGCCATCGACAACCTGCGGCTGCGGCTCGATCCGACACCATGCGTCGAACTGCTCGAACTGATCCGGGCACACAAGCTGGAGCTGATGGCGTATTCCGTCGCCACACTGACGGCGAACCTCCCCGAAGATCCGGCGCTCCGGTCGGAAGTGCATCGACTTCTGGACACGGCGGATGAACTCGACCGGGCCGGCGATGAGCCGGGCATGGTTCGCATACTGGACGATATAGCACGACTCGTCAGGAACTCGACGGCCGCACGGGAAGCCGGGGAAGCCCCTCGAACTGGTCGGGTAGGCAAAGATGAGGCGACGGCCGGCACGACCTCACCACGGGCATCTAATGCGAAAAGCTGACACGACGGCGGAAAGCCTGATCCTGTGCGGCTGTGCGCCGTCCGATCATGCCGAACTCGTGACCGAACGCGCGGCAATTCTCGAATATGACGGCGGCATGACCAGGGCGACGGCGGTACGTGAAGCTGTGGCAGAGGTGGGGCCGTGTTTCGTGTGCGGCGGCGGTCGGTTCTGGGTAAGCCGCTGGGGCGTGATCGTGTGCGAACGGTGCCATCCGCCGGCCGATCCGAAGCTGATCGAAAGGAACATCACGGCGAATGTATAACGATGAGGAACTGATGATCTTGTTCTGGGGCTTGTTTCCCTTGGTAGCACTATGGTTTCGGCTGGGATAATTGCGCCCTATAAAAAGAGAGGACGGTATGACATGGCAAGACCGAGGCGGGAATTTACTGACCAGGAACGCGAACAGGTAGAACGGCTTGCATCATTCGCGTTGACCGACGACAAGATAGCGGCGGTGCTGGGATGCAGCGAACGGACGTTGCAGAACAGGTGCAAGCGCGAACTCGCGAAAGGCCGGTTGACCTCGAACATCAACGTGATGAAGACGCTGTATGAACTCGCCATGAAGGGCAACACGGCGGCGTGCATCTTCTGGTTGAAGTGCCGGGCAGGGTGGCGCGAAAACGGCGAACCTGAAAAGGCTGATCTTCCTACCATCAAGATCGAGATCGAACGTATCGCGCAACAGCTCTACCACGAACGATAACCCGATCGGGCCGAAGCGCTCACACCATCCGCGTGTGGGTGCTTTTGCTATACAGCGGCCGCCATCCTCATTCATTCTCTCGTTGATCTCCACCGCCGGGCCGGTCGGCTCTATCGCGCCGTCCGATCCGGCTTGTGTCTGCTTGTGCGGAACCTCTCGAGCTGATCGACGCGAGGAACCCGGACGGGGCCGGGGCGGACGTGCGGAACCCGTCAGGGTGAAGCCGTGCCGACTCGGAGCCGGTAGGGGTGAATGGGCCGCGATGCCGGCGGCTGATCCGGTGCCGGCCGGTTCCTGTCCGCCGTCGTGGTAAGCCGATGCTGCTCTTTGAGAAGTAAAGGAATGGCGGCCGTCGTGTGTGGTATCCTCGTCTTGGTGATGCTTTGCGCCGTTCGCTCGAAGGCGGCACCGTTGCTTTTTGGGGGTAACTTTGGGGGTAACTGATCGAGACCCGAAAAATATTTCCCTGTGCCGATGCTGGTTTGAGGGGCCGAATGTGTTAGACGCCCTGCGCATCGGAGAGTCGCATCACAAGCGGCTCTCCGATTTTGTTTTCCGGCATTGTATCAGAAATATATCAAATTTCCGGACATGGGAGGCTGCGCCCGGCCTGAACGGGATCCGGCTTCGGGGGCTGGAGAAAATCCGCGGTAACTTTTTGCCGGAACCCGGGTAATATCTTTGCGAAGTCTGAATTTCGAGGATTCGGGGAGGGTGTCATGAACGTTCATGCGCTGTTGAGGGGCGGTCTCGCTGCCCTGGCGGTTCTCGTTCTGTGTACGGGGGCGTTTGCCCAGGCGGATATGCTCTCGACACTCGAGAGCCACGAGCCGGTCAAGACGCAGGCCGCGGCGCCGTCGCAGAGCGCGAGCAGCGTCGCCACCGGGACGGCGAAGGCGGCCGTTTCCAGTGACGTGTTCGCGAAGTTCTTCGAGCGCATCAATGCGCTGTTTGCCAAGCTCAACTCGCTTGCCGGCCGTGTCAACGAGCTGATGGACCGCCTCGCCAAGGCGAAGGCGCGTAACGCGGTTCCCGTCAAGGCTGCAAGCAGCTCCACATCGGGATCCAAGGCGTCGAGCTCTTCGTCTGCCTCCTCGTCCGGCAGCGGCGAGTCTGCGGCGCTGAACGCCTGGAAGGGCGGCAAGCTGTCCCCGGAAAAATTCTGCGCCCTGCTCGGCCCCGTCGCTGCCGCCTCGTTCCGCGCCACCGGCGTTCCGGCCTCGGTCACGCTTGCCCAGGCCGCTCTCGAGACCGGCTGGGGCTCCTCGACGATCGGCAGCGCCAAGAACCTGTTCGGCATCAAGGGAACCGGCCCCGCCGGCTCCGTGACCGTTCCGACCAAGGAGTGCTACAACGGCAGATGGGTGACGATCAATGACAAGTTCCGCAAATACAACACCTGGAAGGAATCCATCGACGATCACGCCCGTTTGATCAGCGGAAACGCCCGGTACAAGAACTGCATGAAATACAGCAACAACCCCGACCAGTTCGCCCGCGAAGTGCATAAGGCCGGCTACGCGACCGATCCGGGGTATGCCAGCAAGCTGATCTCGATCATGAAGGCCAACAACCTGTACAAATACGACAAGTGATCGTCCGAAACGCAGGAGAACGACGATGAAAAACCTGTTGAATGCGGTGTGTGTGTGTCTGCTCTGCTCCCTTCTTTCGACGGCGAGCTACGGCGTCGAGCTGGCGAACGCGACCGGAAAACTCATCCCGGCATCGCCGGACGTGAAAGTCCTCAAGACCCGCGATGCCGATGCGATCCGCCTGACGATCCAGGATGCCGCCGGAACGAATCTGTTTCAGAGCGAGGTGCTCGGTTCCGAGGAAAAGCTGTTCACGCTCGATGGAAAGCCGACCTCGCTCGCCCTGCGCGACCTGACCGGTGACGGCGTGCCCGAGGTCGTCACTTCGGCCTTCTACGGCCCTCGCGCCAGCGGTCTCTACGTCTTCACCTGGGATGCCGCCGCGAAGAAGTTCGTGCCGGTGCCCTGCACCTATCCGAAATTCGATCTGACGCGCGATCTGCTCGTTTCCGACGTCCAGCGGGACGACGGTTCGGATATGGTGATCGGTGCCGACAATGCCGTGACGATGCTCGGCCTCGTTTACCCGGAAAAGGAAGGCGATGAGCCGACGAAGGCCGCCTACACCTTCACGTTCGAAAAGGACCGGTTCGTCCATCGCAACACCGAGCCCATTCCCACGAAATAGCGCCTTCTGTACGATGCGCGGGGCGAACGGCGTGCCGTTCGCCCCGCTGTATTTATGCGAGTATTGTCTTCGACGGTGTTTGTCGTGACGACGCGTCGGAATCAGGCCTGGAGATGGTCGAACAGGACCGTCGAGAGATACCGCTCGCCCGAGTCGGGAAGAATGACGACGATCGTCTTGCCGGTGAACGCTTCTTCCCGGGCCAGGCGAAGCGCCGCGACCACGGCGGCCCCGCACGAGATGCCGGACAGGATGCCCTCTTCCCGCGCCAGGCGTCGCGCCATCTCGATCGACTCGTCTCCCGTGACCCGCTCGACGCGGTCGATGAGCGACAGATCGAGGATCTCGGGAAGGAAGCCGGCGCCGATGCCCTGGATCTTGTGTGGGGAGGGCTTCAGGGGCTCCCCGGCGAGGTGTTGCGTCAGAATTGGGCTTTCGGCGGGCTCGACCGCCACCGAGAAGAGTTGATGTTCGAGGCGTTTCTTGAAATACCGGGAGATCCCCGTGATGGTGCCGCCCGTGCCGACGCCGGCCACCACCGCGTCGATGACGCCGTCGGTGTCGGTCCAGATTTCGGGCCCGGTCGTGTGCTCGTGGACGAGCGGATTCGCGGGATTGCGGAACTGCTGGGGCAGGAACCACCGGCCGGGGTCCGAGGCGGCGATCGTCTCGGCTTTCTTCACGGCTCCGGTCATGCCCTCTGCTCCCGGGGTCAGCACGATCGTCGCGCCGAAAGCTGCCAGCACCTTGCGTCGCTCGATGCTCATCGTGTCCGGCATCGTCAGGGTGAGCTTGTAGCCGCGCGCGGCGGCGGTGTAGGCGAGAGCGATGCCGGTGTTGCCGCTCGTGGGCTCGACGATCTCGATCCCAGGGCGGAGAACGCCGCTCTGCTCGGCCTCGACCACCATCGCGGCGCCCACCCGGCATTTGACCGAATACGCCGGGTTCCGGCCCTCGATCTTCGCCAGCACCGTGGCCCTGCAGCCCGCCGTCACGCGGTTTAGCCGCACCAGCGGCGTGTTTCCGATCGACTGGGAGTTTTCCAGGTAGATACGAGGCATGATCCCTTCTCCTCTCGGGAATGACCCGGCAACGGGCCTGTTTTGCGAAAAATATAGCACGAATCGCCCCGCCGTGTGACACCCCTGTCTTCCGCCGATCGCCGCGGGCAGCCGCCGGAAACACGACCGCGAAAAACAGCTTCATCACAGAGAATACAGTGGACTCAGAGAATGCACGGTGGACCGGAATATTCACTGTGCGGCCTTTGTGGTTTTCGCCTCCTCTGTTGTGAGGAGCGTTTTCTTCCGTCTTCTCTTCTGAAATTCATGTGGTTTTCAACGGAGGATCTCTGTGGCCCGTGACCTATCTCGTGTCCTTCGCGGGGGATACGGTTTTCGTGCTTCTGCCTCTCCGGGAGCTTGCCGGACGGCTTGCCTCGGCTGCGAGATCCATGTATGCTGGGCTGCGTGAGACTCTCTGAGTCGTGCCATCCGGACGTCGGTGAAAATGATGTGAATATAAAATATGCAGATATAATACTAATAAATATGATGACGTGGGCGGGCCGCGGCTTCGACGGGCCACGACCGGGGATGTCCGTCGCGATCGCCGCGGACCGGATCGTCCGGATCGGTGAGCCGATCGACGTTCTTGCCCTGCGGGGGCCCGCGACCGAGGTGATCGATCTGCGGGGCGGCCTGCTGCTGCCGGGCTTCCGGGATGCGCACCTGCACCCGATGATGGGGGCGATCGACCTCGTCGAGTGCCGGCTGTCGGGGCCTCCCGGCCCTGTCGGATACCAGAGTCAGGTGCGCGCCTACGCCGTCGCCCATCCCGGGAGGCCGTTCATCCGGGGAAGCGGCTGGCTGTATGCCGCGTTCCCGAAAGAGGGGCCGAGCCGGAATCTGCTCGATGCCGTCGTTCCCGACCGGCCCGTCTTTCTCAAGGCGATCGACGGCCACTCCGGCTGGGTGAACACGGCCGCGTTGAGGCTGGCCGGCATCACGCGCGATACGCCGGAGCCCGTCGGCGGCTCGATCCAGCGCGATCCGGAAACGGGCGAGCCGACCGGCTTCCTCCGCGAGTGGCCGGCGATGGGCATGGTGACCAGTCAGCTCCCGAAGCCCGGCCTGGATGAGTATCTCGAAGGGGCCCGGATGTTCCTGGCCCAGGCGGCCCGGTTCGGCATCACGGCCGTTCACGACGCGATGGGCAAGCCGCCGTTCCTCGCGACCTGGGAGCGGCTCGACCAGCTCGGCGAGCTGACGCTCCACGTGACCGCCTCCCAGTTCGGCAACCCCGAGCTCGGCCCGGAGCACATCGAAGAGCTGCTCGAAATCCGCCGGACCTGGAAATCACCGCTGCGCCGCATCGGCCCAGCAAAGATCTCGCTCGACGGCGTCGTCGAAGGCCGGACGGCACTGCTGCTGGAGCCGTATGCCGATGCCCCGGAAACCTGTGGCGAGGCGATGTGGGATGCCTCCGACGTGAAGCGGCTCGTCTCGGGGCTCGATGCGGCCGGCTTCCAGACGCATTTTCATGCCGTCGGGGATGCGGCGGTGCGGCTGGCACTCGATGCCCTCGAGGCCGCCCGTGCGGCGAATGGCGCGCGTGATGCCCGGCACATGATCGCCCATGCCGACCTCGTCGATGAACGGGATCTGGCCCGCTTCGCGGCGCTCGGCGTGATTGCCAATCTCCAGCCTGCCTGGTACTACCGCGACTCCAACTATGAAGGCGTCGCCCTGCCGTGTCTCGGCCGGGTGCGCGCCGAACGCCAGTTTGCCCTCCGCGCGCTGCGCGATGCCGGCGCGCCTCTGGCGTTTTCCAGCGACTGGCCGTTCGGGGGCGACATGCTGACCTTCAACCCTCTCGACGGCATCGAAACCGCCATCACGCGCCGCGGCATCGGCCGGCAGACGGACGAGCCGTTCGTCCCGGAGCAGGCGGTGGATCTCGAGACGATGCTCGACGGCTTCACGCGCGGCGCGGCGTTTGCCGATTTCGACGACGAGGCCGGGGTGATCGCGGAAGGGAAGCGGGCCGATCTGGCGGTGCTGGATCGCGATCTGTTCGCGGTGCCGGCCGAGCGGATCCACGAGGCCCGCTGTCTGCTGACCGTCGCCGCGGGCCGCATCACGTGGCGCGGCGCGGCTCTGTAAGTATTTCAGGAGGTATGGTGCCATGACGAGCGGCTATAGAAATCGGGATGACGATCCCGTCGAGTTCGTCCTCATTCGCCACGGGGAGACCCGGTGGAACCTCGAAAACCGCATGCAGGGCCACAGCGACAGCCCGCTCACCGACAAGGGGCTCCGCCAGGCGAACGCCATCGCCGACCGCCTTTCCCGGGAAAAGTTGGATGCCCTCTACAGCAGCGACCTCGGCCGCGCCTGGCAGACGGTGCAGCCGATCGCCATAGGCACCGGCCTCCAGCCCATCGCGGCCCCGGGCTGGCGCGAACGGAACCTCGGCATTTTCGAGGGAATCGAGGCGGCCGAGCTGCCGAACCGGTATCCAGACGAATGGGCGCGGTTCATGACCTGGGACCCGGTCTACCGGATGCCTGACGGCGAAAGCAGCGAGGATCTGCGCGACCGGATCGAGGCGACGGCCAACGAGTTCGGCCGCCGGCATGGGGGCATGCGGATCGGCATCGTCACCCATGGCGGGGTGCTCGACATGGTCATGCGCATCGCCCTCGGCCTGCCGCTCGATCAGAAGCGCTCCTACTCGCTGTTCAACGCCAGCCTCAACTCCTTCACCTGGCGCAACGGAAGCTGGCGGCTGAACACCTGGGGCGATATCCGCCACCTCGCCGACGCCGGCACCGGCGACAACGAATCGGTGGCCGCAAAAAGCCTCTGACCCAAGGCAAGCCTGAGCGTTCATCGAGCGGGAGTCTCTCCCGCCAGCCCAAGGAGTTGCCGCTTGTTCTGCCTCGTTCCAGACGGCTGCTGCCCCCGGGCTCGGACCGTGTATAATGTACAAACATGCCGGTTGACGGCCGGAATTTTCTTTTGCAGGGGAATACGATGAACAGACTCTGTGGCTCTCTTGTTGCGCTCGTTTTCGCCGCGGCGCCTGTCTTTGCCGGCGCACCATCGCATCCGCCCGCTTCGGCACCCAAGCCGCCGGCACAGGAAACGCCCGCGCCGAACCCGCTTCCCGCGCCCGTGATCGACCTGACGGCGGTGGGCCGCGACCGGCTCGCGCTGCCCGGCGTTTCCGACGCGCTGCTGGGCGCTCTCGCGTATCTCGAGAACACCCAGATCCGCAACCGGCCGGGCAAGGGCCATGCCGCCGTCGACGCCTCGGACGAAGGCGACGGCTGCCGCGACGAGATCATGCTGAATCTGCCGTTCGCCGAGTTGAAGGTGTTCGATGCCCCGCCCGTGATCAAGGCCCGCAACAGGGCGGGGGAGTGGGCGAGCTACGTGCATTTCCTGCCGAAGAAAACCGGCCTGATGGGCCGCACGCTCGTCTCGGTGCAGGATTCGAACCTGTTCATGACGGCGTTCGTCGGCTATCCGCTGTTCCTGTTCGACGAGAGTTTCCTGCCGGCCGAACGCCGATCGATCGCGCCGATGCTTGAGCTCGCCCTCCAGAACGTGCTGAGTTTCAAGCGCGGCGATGCCTACAACTTCTGGGCCGTGCTGCCCGGCGTCGACGGGGCCGCGCCCCGGACGGGGCCATTCAATATACCTGTTGCTCTTGTTCGCACGATGGGAAAGATGTTCCTCAACCCGAACTATGCGAACTTTTTCGCGATGCTGACCAAGGGCCAGAAGGCTCCGCCGCCCCACTGGGTCGCTGCCTGCCTCGACCGGGCGCAGAACCCGACCGGTGCCGATGCGTTGTTCAATATCCCCAACGACGCCGACGACACCTCGGTGGCGGTCTGTTTCCAGGCCATGTATGCGAAGCGATATCCGGAAAAGGCCCTCCAGCCTGATTTTGCGGCGCTGGCAAAGGTGGCCTCGTTCCGGGATGCCGGCCGCGACCGCGATGACGGCCGCGATGTCTGGCGCGGCAAGGACACCGGCGCATTTCTGACCTGGCTGAAAGATGAGCGACAGCCCGCGTTCGCAACTCCCGAGACGGGCGTCATGCCGCTGGCCGTGAACAACGTCGATGCCGTGGTGAACGCGAACGCCGCCTTCGCCCTCGCGATGACGAAGCACCGCCGCACCGCCGGCTACCGCGCCGCCGTGAACCTGCTGGCGAAGGCCATCGAGGCGAAGGCCTGGCCGGATGCAGGCCTCTACTACCCGCAGAACATGATCTTCCCGTATGCCGCGACGCGGGCCTGGCGCGACGGCGGAGCCCGGTCGCCGGCTCTCGATGCGGCGATGCCGACGCTGCTGCGCCAGCTCCTCGACGAGCAGGATGCCTGGGCCCGCATGCAGCCGCTCCACCCGGGCGCCTTCCCGGGCGGGGAAGACCGCAGTTGCGAGCTCTCGACAGCGCTCGGCCTGACCGCGCTGCTCAACATCGGCCGCTCGACCGCCGAACAGGCCGGCCTCGCCGGCCGGTACGATGCCGCCGTGCTCAAGGCCGTCTCTTATCTGCTGCGCCAGCGCCGTCAGGCCCCGGAGGTCTACCCGACCACGGCGGCGCGGTTCCCCGGCGTCATTCCGAACTACTGGGAGTCGGGCCTCTTCTTCGCCGCCTCCTTCTGGGACCTCGCCCACTGGCGTTCCCAGGCCTTCACTGTCTCGATGGTTGCCGAGGCCCTCGCGAAGTATGTCCTGGCCTATGACCACGCCCAGACTGGGTTCGGCACCCGCCGCCTGTATCTGGAAGACGCTGCCGGCCGCCTGCGCATCTCCCTGACCGAGCCGCAGGCGTCCTCCCTGCCGTCGTCCCCGAAACCGAAGCAGAGCGGCAAGGGAAAGACGCCGGCGCAGGATCCCGGGGACGGCGGCATGATTCCTTCCACGGATGCCTATTGAACATGTTTCTGTAGGGGCGGGTTTCAAACCCGCCCGAGGCACGCAATTTATATATATGGAGATATAGCATGCCGACCCGTGAACCCGTCCTTCCCGTTGCCGCAGCCGTGAACCTCGTCGAGTTCGTCGATTACGCCGGCGGATCGGTGGTCAGCAAGACCCTCGTCGACAAGAAGATCGGCACCGTGACCCTCTTCTCGTTCGACCAGGGCCAGGGTCTGTCCGAGCATACCGCCCCGTTCGACGCGATCGTCCAGATCATCGACGGGGAGGCCCTGATCATGATCGACGGCACCCCGCACGCCGTGCGGGCCGGGGAGATGATCCTCATGCCGGCGAATCGTCCCCACGCGCTGCGGGCCGAGAAACGGTTCAAGATGCTTCTGACCATGATCCGGTCGAACTGAAGCACCGATCTGCGGGGCGCCAGGCAACGCGATGACGGAAACTCTGTGGACCTTTCTGATCGTCGATTATGTGCTTCTTGCGCTGTTTTCCTGGGTCGCCACCGACCATATCGACCTGCTTCGGCAGCCCGGCGTGGTCCGGCTCTATCAGCCGGGCATTTCCGAGCTGACCACATCGGAAAATATTCTCCTGTTCATGGCCCTCGCGGGCGCCGCGGCGATGTTCTGGATCGGCCCGCGGAACGAGGAACGCGAGATTCCCCCCGTCACGAGGCATCTGGCGGCCCTTTTCTCGGTGCTGGCCGTGCCCGTGCGGCTGATGACGGACGGGCTGATCGACCTCGATACAGCCTTCCCTGCGTTCATCCTTTTTTTCAGCATCCTGATCCTCTACTCGCTCGGCCGAAGCTGCATTTCGGGGATATCAGCACCGGGGTGGCGCGACACGGCCGCTGTCGCCGCCCTTTTGGCCATGGGTTTCTGGATGACCGAACCCTGGACCAGCCCCTCGAGAAAGCTGCGGCACGCCATCGCTGCGGGGGATGCCGCGCGGTTTGCGACCCTGGCCCGGACCTTTCCGACCCATCTCCAGTCTGGCACGGGGCTCCTTGACGATGCCCTTCGCCGGCCCGATCGCGGGATCATCGAAACGATCGTCGCGGCAGGGCACCGCACGATTCCGACCACCATCGGGGAACGCGCGATCTTCCGTTCGGAGCATCTCGGGATTCTCGAGTTCCTGCACGCCCGCGGGGTGAAACTGACCAGCGACGAACTGTTCCGCGAAGCGATCCGCCTTGCCGCCCGCTCCGGCCCGATGGAAACAGTCGGGAGCTATCCCGTGCTGGCCTGGATGATACGGATTCGCCGCGATGTCCCGGCGGAGTCCCGCAAACCTGCGAGCCCGTTTTCCCGGGACGGCTGGCAGAATCCGGTCGCCATCGCCGCCGCGGCAGGCAACGCCGATCTCATGGCATTCCTCGTCGGCCAGGGCTTTGCCATCGACGAGGAGGTGTTTCAGGCCCTCGCCCGGAACCAGCATGCGAACGAGCCGGAAATTCAGCCTCTGCTGATCACCTCGGGGTTCGTTTCCGCCCCGGCCACCGGAACGGCGGCGTCGGCGGGAGCCACCCTTCCGACGCCCGTTCCGGCCCCGGACGGACTCGATCTCATTCTTTGGAGCGGGTCGGACGTGAAGGAATGGCGCGAACGGCAGAACAATATCTTTCACTATCTCGCCCGGGAATGGCGGGCCCGTGATCCCAGAAACTCCTTTCCACAGGTGGATTTCGAGAGGGTGTTCGCCGATGCCGTAGCCCGCAGGATCGATCTCGAGGTGAAGAACCTCGATGGCCTGACCCCTCTCTGGGTGGCCGTCCGCTCGAACAACTTCCGGGCGGCCGTCCGGCTTCTCGGGGCGGGGGCGGATCCGACCGTCCGGGACGCCGACGGGATGACGATGCGGGAGTTCTGTCTGAAGAACGACCTCCGCCTCCTGGCCGACCTCGTCGGGAAGCCTCGACAGCCGAGGGAATGATATATATGAAAGCGTATAAAATACTCGTCATTCTTGCGGGGTTCTTCCTGGCTGCCGCGGCGGTTCATGCTCTGAGGCCCACCCAAAGTGAAACGGCCGAGCGCCGCTGCCAGGATCTCGTGTGGGAGCTTGGCCGCCGGCTCGAAAAACTGGGAGACTCCGAACTGGAACGCCTGGCCGGGGCGCGTCGGGGGGCGCTTCCCATCGATGCAAAGGTGCTGACCCACCTCATGGCGCGGGACTCCTCGCCCCAGGACGAAACGCTCTACGACGAGATTCCGCGGATGGAGGCGGGGATCTCCCACTGCCGGTATTTCTGTGTCTTCAACCTCGACCTGCCGAAAGACGAGTCGCGGCTCTTCCTGCTGGACACGAGCCATGGGGTGCATTACGACGCTCTCCGGACCAGGTTCGACACGAAGAGCCCGCGGGTCCTGTTCCGCAACGTGTGCAAGCTGATGGAAACTCCCGAAGCCTACGAAACCGCCTCCGCCAGCTTCCTTGCCGAGACGGAGCGGGAGAAAAAGCGCACCCTCGCCCGCGCCCAGGATACCGGGATCATCTGGTATCTGGCCCGCTTCTGGTATCTCCTTCTGTTGGCCGGGGTTCTCGACTTCCTGGTGTTCGATCTCGGGGCGATGAAAAACGAGAGGACCGCGGTGAAACTCTATCTGCTGGGGCTGTATCTGGCGGGCATCGCCATCTCCCTTTCCATCGTGATGATTCATTTCACGGGGGTGCCGCTGCCCGATGTGCGTTCCTACATCCTCGCAGGCCCGGACGCCTGCCCCAAAGAGATCCGCCTGCTGGGCGATGTCATCCTGGCCATCTCGTTCGCGTGGTGGCCGGTTTCCGTCGTGGCCGTGTTTCTCGCCGGAAAATACGGCAGCTCCCCGCTGATTCCGCTTGCCTACGTGATCGCCGCGCCCATGGGCCTGGCCATGTCCGAAAGCCCGTTCGGCGGCACGCAGAAAGTCGCGTTTCCGGTCGTGGGAATCGGGCTCGTATTCTTCTACGGCATCTATATCAAACTGGCCTACAAAAGCGGCGGCAAGAAGGACGACTCGCCATCCCCGGAAGCGAAGGGCCTCGATTGACAATTCCTGTGGTATTCCGTATCCTGTCGCACCGGTTTTCGGAAGGTGCCTGCCGGTGTCATCCGGAAAGCGAGTTCGGTGCAAACAAGAGTACAGAAGGTGACAACCCTTTCGGTATCCTGTGTGCGAATGGCAAAACAAGCCTTTCTGCTTGTTCTGGCCTGCGGATTCAGCCTCGAAAGCCGGGCCCTCGACCTCGCGGGCCTGCTCGATGCGGCGGACCAGCGGAACCTGGGGCTGCGCATATCCCGGCTCGCCGCCGAAGAACAGGCCCTCGATGAGAAACGGGCGGCAAACCTCCTCGTTCCGGATGTGACGGGCCAGGTTGCGCATCAGCGCCAGGTCTACGTCGACTCGACACCCTCGGCGTTTTTCGGGGCCCAGTATCACGCGAACCTGCTTTCGCTGCTGGTGGCCCAGGCATACCCGGGTCTCGGAAAGATGCCGGCGCTGCAGAAGGAGATTGCCGCACTCCGGAGCCGCCTCCGCCGCCTCGATGTCGACCGGGCCTCCTCGGCTTTGCGCGGCCGGATCGTCACGCTGTTCTTCGATCTGCTCGAGGAACAACAGCTCGCACAGGTCGACGAGATCAATATTTTCCTGCTCGGCAAGCTGCTCGAGGTGGCCCGGATCAACCAGGAGGTCGGTCTCGCGCTTCCCAACGACATTCTGCGCATCGAGACCCAGAAGGCGAATATCGAATCCTCGCTCACCAGCCGGAAAGCGCAGCAGGAACGGTACCGGCTCGATCTGGCCTACCTGCTCGACCTGCCTCCTGCCTCCCTGACGGTCGATCTACCTCCCGGTATCATCTTCCCGCTCGAAACTCCCGCCCTGGAAGCGTTCGAGCGGGCCATGTTCGAGAAGGATGCCGACCTGGAGCTCGCGCGGCTCGACACCGACCTGTTCCGTCGCCTCCGGCGCTCGGCAGGCCTTGCGGAACAGCCCACGATTTCCGTGGGTGGCAAATATAATGTGACGAATACCAGCATCGGGACGACGAACCTCGCCCGCGACTACGCCGTCCAGGTGGCGGTCGATTTCCCCGTGTTCGATGCCGGGGATCTGAAAAACGAGACGAAGCGGGCCGAGAAGGCCGTCGACCGGGCGGATCTCGCCCTGGCGGATCTGTCGCGTGCCAAGCGGACGGCCCTGCTGAAGGCTCTGACCGAGTACGGCGAGATGGCCCCGAAACTCCAGTTTGCCGCGAAAGCGCTCGAACAGAGCCGCGAGAACATGCGGATGGTCATGACGCGGTATCAGCACGGGGATGCCGCGATCGTCGAGCTGATCGACGCCCAGATCACGATGAGCGAGGCGGCCCAGAACTCGGTCCGCATCCACCGGGACGAGCGGGTGCGACTCGCGGCTCTCTACGAGCTCGCTCGCGATCTCGACCGGCAGCGGCACCTCGACCGGGGTGCCGAGAATACCCGGGTGCTCGAGCTCCCCGACGGCATCGATCTCGGGGAGACCGCCGCAACAGCAGCCCAGGCCCTTCCGCGCGGCAATCCGCTCGAGTCATTTGAAGAGACCCTTTCCGAGGCGCTTCGGTTCGGCGACGTGACACCCGCCGCCGTCATCCGGAAACTGACCGATCTTGCCGGCCGGCTCGATCGCGTCGGCTCCGGCGGATTCTGAACGGGGGAACAGATGAATCAGATGCTTCGCCGACTGCTGTTCGTGCTTGTCATGAGCGGTAGTGCGTTTCCGGTGTTCGCGCTGGCGCCGGTCACGGTTGCCACGTCCCTCGTCAAAACCGGTCCGATCCGCGAGTCCATCGCGTTTTCGGGGCAGGTGAAGCCGTTCGAGGAGGCCTGGATCACCACCGACGTGACCGGGCGGGTGGCGAAGATCCTCGTCGAGAACGGCCAGCCGGTCAAGGCCGGCGCCCCGGTGGTTCTGCTCGATGCCGACCGGCTGCGGATTGCCGTGCGGATGTCCGAAGCCGGGCTCGGACGGGCCGAGGCCGAACTGAAGGAAAAGAAGAAGGATTTCGAACGCCGCTCGATCCTGATGGAAAAGAAAGTGCTCAACGAGAAGGCGTTCGACGAGGCCGAAGCCGAGGCAGCGAAAGCCGGGATCACCGTGCAGAGCCAGAAAGCGGCTCTCGATCTCGACCGGCTGAACCTGGAGCGGGCGACGATCCGGGCCCCGATCGGCGGCTTCTTCGCCAGTCGCGACGTGTTCCTCAACCAGAGTGTCTCCCCGGGCATGCGGCTGGGAAAAGTGATCGACATCGGTCGCGTGTATATCGACGTCAAGGTTCCGGAAAACCAGATCAATCGCATCACCATCGGCCAGAAGGCGTCGGTCAACGGCTCCCACACCGGCTCGGTCGCCTTCATCGATCCCTACGGAGACGAGTCGCGCTCGTTCCTCGTCCGCATCCTCGTCGATAATGCCGATCTGAAGCTGAAGCCGAACATGTTCGTGACCGGCCAGATCGTCCTGAAGGAGCTGGCGGATGTCCCGCTGATTCCGATCGATGCGCTGACCGGCCCCGCCGACGCGCCCGTGATCTATATCATTAGAAATAACAAGGCGGTCCGCCTGCCGGTCACCCCGATCGCCCGCGAGAAGGACTGGTGCGCCGCCCGGGAGGTCGAACCCGGTGAGACGATCGTGACGGTCGGGGCCGAAAACCTCGCGGATGGCACCCCGGTGACGGTGGCGGCTTCCCCCGAGGCGCCTTCTGCCGGGGTCGCGACGGCGGCGGCAACCCCCGCTGCGGCCCGCTGAGCGCCGGGAGCGGCTTCCTATGGATCTTCCGCGCTTCTCCGTCGAACGCCCCATCACGGTCAGCATGGTTATGGTCTGCGCCATGCTCCTCGGCCTCGGTGCCCTGTACGGCCTGAGCGTCGATCTGTTCCCGAACATCGATTTCCCCCTCGCGTTCATCGAAACCCCCTATCCGGGCGTCGATCCGGCCGAGATGGAGAACATCGTCACGCGCAAGATCGAAGAGGAGGTGAACACGGTCGAGAACATCAAGCGTGTCACTTCCTACTCGTTCGAGGGCTACTCCTGGATCATGATCGAGTTCAACTGGGGAACCGACATCGATCTTGCCGCCGTCGACCTGCGCGAGAAAGTGGATATCGCCAAGCGCAAGCTGCCCCGCGACATCGAGCAGGTGACGGTCGCCAAGCTGGATATCAACGCCCAGGCCGTGTTGAACGTCTCGATGGGCGGCGAATTCGATCTGAAGACCCTGCGTCGCATCGCTGACAAGGAGGTCAAGCCGGCGTTCGAGCGTGTTCCTGGCGTGGCCAACGTCGAGGTGTTCGGCGGTCTCGAACGCGAGATCCGGGTGAAGGTGAACCCTGACCGCCTGAAGGCTTTCCGGCTCACGATCAACGACGTGATCGGCGCCGTCACGCGCGACAACCAGAACACCCCGGTCGGCAAC
>JAKQOH010000091.1 GCA_029565415.1 Candidatus Rifleibacteriota bacterium
GACCGCGACGCCGCGGTTGCCGGCGCGGCCGGTGCGACCGGCCCGGTGGACATACTGCTCGAAATCCTTGTGCCAGTCGTAGACGAAGACGTATTCGAGGTGGCTCACGTCGATACCGCGCGCCGCGATGTCGGTCGCGACGAGGAAGCGCAGCTCGTGCCGCTTGAGCTTGGCCATGACGGCCTCGCGCTCGCGCTGGCCGAGGTCGCCGCTGATCTGGTCGACGTCGTACCCGAACCGGCGCAGGAACGCGGCCAGATACTCGACCTCGCTCTTCGTGTTGCAGAAGATGATCCCGCTCTCGGGATTCTCCATCTCGATGATGCGCATCAGCACGCGGTCCTTCTGCATCGGATCGACCACGTAATACAGGTGATCCATCTCGGGAATGTGCTGCGAATCGCCCGAAAGGCCGAGGAACAGCGGATCGTTCAGAAATTCGTTCGCGAGCCGCTTCACGCTGGCCGGCATCGTCGCCGAGAACATGGCCGAGACGCGGGTGCGCGGCAGATACTGCCGGACGCGGGTCATGTCGGGGTAGAAGCCCATCGACAGCAGCTCATCCGCCTCGTCGATGACGAGATACCGGAGGCTTTTCAGGCTCAGCGAGCCGCGGCCCAGATGGTCGAGCAGGCGGCCCGGGGTTCCCACGACGATGTGGGCCCCCTGCTTGAACGCCTCGAGCTGGGGGCCATACCCGACGCCGCCGTAGACGGCGACGCTTTTCAGGCCGAGATGGACATTGATACGGTCGAGCTCGGTCTTGACCTGGAGGGCGAGTTCGCGGGTCGGGGCCATGATCAGCGCCTGGCAGCCGGTCACGGCCGGATCGAGCTTTTCGCAGATGGGCAGCAGGAATGCGCCCGTCTTGCCGCTGCCGGTGTGCGACTGGACGATGACGTCGTCGTCCCGGAGCAGATACGGGATGACGCGGGCCTGGACCGGCATGGGCTCACGCCAGCCGATCTCGGCGATGGCGCGGCGCAGAGGCTCGCGAAGGTCTTCGAATTTCAGGGGGGGCAGTTCCTCGACCTGGGGGGCCTCGGTTACAGGCGCTGCCGGTTGTTCCGGAGCCAGCTCAAGCATGGTGGGATCGGTCATAACGGGATGAATATGTCCTTTCACCGCACGGGCGGTCGATGTTTCTCGTCGTGATATCCGTTTGTCGTGAAAGGGTACCGCTGTCGGGCCGACAACGCAAGCGGCCGATTCGAATCCGGCCGGCAGAAGAAAATTCAGGGAAATTCCCGATAGCCGGGGACGGCGACTCTTCGATACAATACCGGCAGCACAGAGGGACGGGGGGCGATCTCCATCATGCCAGACGGGAACCGGGTGAAATGCGCGGTTGCGGAGTTGCCCGACACGCCGAACACGGCAATGACAGCAAGCGCTTCCGATGGGCAGATTACGAGCATCGAGTTTTTCTGCATCTTCGTCACCTGCGTGATGTATCTCGCTGCCTATGGAGTGACGCACCTGCTCGATCTGCCGGCTGACTCGTTCGAGCGCGCCCGGCTGCTGTTCACCAGCTTCGTCTGTTTCAACGTCGCCGGGGCCTTTTTCGCCTGGCGCGGCCTCCGGTGCATTCCGACGCGCGGCCTGGTCCACGAGATCGCCTTCGCGATCACGGCCGCCCTCATCTGCGCCGCGACGGCAAATCTCATCGATCTCATGCTCTGGCTTGGCCTCGGCTGGCCCCTGAAAGGCACGAACCTCCCGCACCTGTTCTTCGTGCTCGCGATTCTGTTCGCCGTGCTGGGCATGTTCAAGGTCGCCCGACTCTGGCATATCCGGTTCGGAAGCGGCGCTGCGCTGATCTACGCCGGCGTGCTGGCCCTGTTCGGCCTCGTCGTCGCTTCCTCGGATCTCCCGGCGATCGGCGCCGGCGCCCTTGCGAAGGAGAATGCGCGGGACGTGGTGTCACACCTGCTGTATGGAGTTCTGAACTCGCTCGTTGCGGCACTGGCCGTCTGCAACTGGCTACATTCCCGCGGCAGGCTGCGGCCGGGCATCCGTCTCATCTCGGTCGGCACCTTCCTTCTGAGCCTTGGTTGTATATTATTTGCTATTTTATCTGCGCAGTATCCCGTGTATGTGGTCGCGGCTCACCCCGTCCACCTTCTGCTGGGCGTCTCCTACATCCTGATCGGGCTCGGGGTGTTCCGCACGGGCTTCACCATCATCGGGGTGATCGACGGCATGGATGACCGGCTGCCTCCGGTGGGGCCGCTCATCGACGTGTTCGGAGAGCACGCGGGCTGGCGCCTCTACAACCGCGTCGTTCGACGCATTCAGAGCTCTGAACAGAGGCTCGGCCGCACGCTGCGGGAGAACCTCGAAAAATCCGTCTCGATACAGAATCTCGAGAACACCCTTCTGACCGAAGCCCAGATGCGCGAGGAGCTGAGCCGTGCGAAGGAGCGGGCCGAGGCAGCGAGTTCGGCAAAGACCCGGTTCCTGACCATGATGAGTCACGAACTGCGCACCCCGCTGACGGCCATTCTCGGGTACAGTGCCCTGCTGGCCGAAATGCCCGAGGGGAAGCTCGACACCCGGGAATTCGGCGGTCGCATCCGGCACAGTGCCCGCCATCTTCAGCAACTGATCGAGACGATCCTCGATTTTTCCAGCATCGAGACGGGGAGAATCAATCTGAAGAAGACGCGGTTCCCCCTCGATGAACTGGTCAGCTTCGGCAAGAGCATCGGCGAGGAGCAGACCCTGGGCCGTGACGTGTCGTTCACCTGCCTCGCCTCGATGGACGGGGTCACCATCGAAAGCGACGCGCTCATGCTGCGCCAGATCCTCGCGAATCTCCTGGGCAACGCATTCAAGTTCACCGCCTCGGGAAGTGTCCGGCTCGAGTTCCGGGCTCTGGACGGCGCCCTCCGGATCGGCGTGAGCGACACCGGCATCGGCATCCCTGAAGACGAGCAGGAGCGGGTGTTCGAGCCGTTCTTTCAGATCAGCGCCGGCAAGACCCGCTCGTTCGGCGGGGTGGGGCTCGGCCTCTCGATCGTCAAGCGGCTTTCTGATATCCTCGGCGGCAGACTCGCGATCGAAAGCAGTCCCGGCAAGGGCACCCGGATCGAGATCACGTTCCCGGAGGCCGTCGTCTGAACAGGCGGCTTGGAATCCTTGCCTCGCTGCTTGTCCTGGTCGTCCTGGGCCGCCTGTGGTTTCTCCAGGCGCGCCACACTTCCCCTTCAGGAGGCTCTCCCATGACCGACGGAACGGCCGGCATCGGCCATCGGCAGCGAAGCGTCGCCGTCCTCGCGGGCGGCTGTTTCTGGTGTATCGAGGCGGTGTTCGACCAACTGCGCGGCGTCGACACCGTCGTCCCCGGATATACCGGCGGAACGGCGGCATCCCCGAGCTACGAGCTCGTCTGCACCGGCACAACCGGTCACGCCGAGG
>JAKQOH010000102.1 GCA_029565415.1 Candidatus Rifleibacteriota bacterium
CCAGCCTTTGCAGGCAAGGGTGATGTAGAGCGGGACCGGCCTTTCGCCCGTGCCGTAGGCCGAGACGGTTCGCGACGTGATGCCAAGGGCCCGGGCTGCGTCGGCAAGGGAAAGGCCGTTCCTCGCCCGCCACATGATGAAATCGCGGGTCGCGGGATCTTTGGCGGCCTGCGCCTGGGCGTCCATCCAGAGAGTGTCGGCGCCGATCTGAATGTCGAACGCCGGCCATTCGATCTCCCAACCCCATTCGTCCATCACGGCGTCGGCGAAAGCCTTGTGATTGCGCAGAGGAGCGAGCCCTTTCGATTCCTCGAAAAGCGGAAGAAAGTCGACGACGTAGGTCGCCCCGTTCAGGAAGGTCAGGCGCATTTTGAAATTCGGCATCGCCTTGATGGCCGTCAGTCTTGGCCGTTTCATCAGTGCCATTTTTTCCACTCCTCCATCAGTTCATCGCGGTGCGCCCTCACATACCCGACGACCTCGTCCAGGAGATCGCGGGGGCAGTCGCCCGACGTCTCGAGAGTGATCAGATCGATGACCACATCGACACCGCCGCCGAAAAGATGCGCATGCGCCGGATTGTGGTCCCGCTCGCGGATCTCGAGGCGGTATTTGTTCCGGAAGCGCTGCTTGGTAGTCATAAAACTAATATATAGAAATGGTTTCTATATGTCAAGCATTCTCACGCGGTTGGTTAGGGGTTATTTTCCCCATTCTTGTGCATTGTACGAATTGCCTCGATCCATGCGCTTTCGACCCAGTTGGTTTCATTCGTCGGGTCTTCGATGACGGGCTGAGCGAGCCATCCGGCGCCGGTCAGATCTTCGATCATCCTCAGCCGTTCTTGATCGTTCCGGGAATGGACCAGGACGGGGCAAACAGGTTTCATCCGGCTCATGAACCTGACCACGGCGCAGCCGCAATCGAAGCTGTAGATGCCGCACGGTCGTACGATGCGTGACAGATCATGGTCCAGGGAGATGATCGTCGTTTCGGCAGATTTGAAGGTCAGTTCCACGAGGAAATCGATGGGGTCCGGACAGATCGAGAATGGAATTCGCTCTTTCTTCAGAAGGGCTTTCATGATCGAAATCCGAAATGGGTCGTCTTCGAGAACCAGAATTTTCATGTGAGACCTCTTTCTTATCTATACCGACATAAATAGAAACAAACATGTTTCACCCCGGGTGCCGTCGGCGATTTCATACGAACGCAGGAGATGACGAGCGATCAGACATATATCTGAATATCAGGGTGAAGACGGAGAAATCTGTAGAGAACTCTCAGATTTGGAATGCGTCGGATTCTGCCGTCCTTTCTTCGCCTGGCGAATCCCACCGGCAGCGAATCAAGGCCCAATTCTCGGAGAACAGCGAACATCAATACCGGATTCGCCATCTCCCGGCAGGGGAGGAGGAGAAGAAGTTCCTTCCGTCGAAGATGATAGAAAAGAACGCCGCGTTGAAGCCGAGCCGTCGAGGTGGTGACGATATCCAATCCCGCTTCCGGTGGGCTTCCGGCTTCGAAGGGAAGAAGATACTCCTTGAAGAATCGGCATTTATCCAGCGTTTTGGGGCGGCACCGGATCACACCCTCATCGATCTCGATGAACGCCAGCTTCGGCTCGACACGACTTCGAAGACAGGTGATCCACAAATGGAGAATGGCTTCGCCTGCTGTCACTCTATCCAGATGTTCGATCATCTGCTCACCTCGATCGTCGATATCTCGAGATCATGAAGGCATGAGCCCGGCGGAACGTACGGCTTCCTTCCAGAGAGTTTCGATCCAGTCGTCGGGAAAGGGTGCATCCGTTTTCACCCAGATGACGGGCCAGCCGCAACTGACGAGGCGGTGTTTCATCAAGGCCGCGGCCTGTTCGTTCGATGTGTGGATCATCACCGGGCAGAAGGTCGGCATGACACAAAGAAGGTCGACGACATGACAGGCGCAGGCGATTCCGAGCGAGCCACAGGCGTTCTCGCGCGGCGTCAGATCATGATCGAGGGAGATGAGGCGTATCGTATCGCGATGCGTATACAACCTGGCGATCGCCTCGAATGCATTACGGCAGACAAGCACGTTCAGCCCGAGTTTCTCGAAGCGCCTGATTCTTGACTCGTTGTCTTCGAGGAGAAGAACACTCATTCGAGACCTCCTTTTGATAATTACCTTGTCGAATCATTTGTCAGGGCGTTCTTCAATCTGAGTTAGCCAATTCTTCGACCCTTTTAACCGAGGCTTTATCAAGATCCATCGGAATTACAATCATGCTTATGTCCTTCCTGGTAATCGGCCGCAAAATCCTTACTTCGAAATAGCTTCCAACCATTCGAGGGAAAAACGGCTTTTTGAACATCGCATGAGCCATGTAATTCCAATAGTATCTTTGAAGATGGACCAACATGTGAAATGCTGGGATGTCAAGGGAATGAAATCTCAAATACTTTTTCGGTGAGCAATTCTGGCCGAAAATCTTGAAAGCCAAATTCTTCACATCGCCATTGAAGACGATTGTTGATTCTCTTATCCTTTCTAATTCCAAAAATAAGGATATAGATCCATATTCCCAACAATGCTCACAAGAAAAGCATGGTGATTTTATGAAAGCTGAAGTGAATTTCGATTCTGGAGGAAGGCTTGCCAAAGAAAACAACCGCATCATATATTCCTGGCATTGTTCTTCTTTCGGTGCCTTTACATCATTCGACCAAAAGCACTCTCCAAAACGCTTATCGGTGAAATACTTGATTTCACTGGCTTGAATATGAGTAACAATATGAAAGGACGTCTTCGAATCGCTTGGATCTGAATACTGTATTGGAATCATCATAATATTCCCCCGGGTTTGAGGCACCCCATGTGGGCCAGTGATAGCGTTGGTGCTTTGCATACGACGTCAGCCGGATCCAGGCCGAGAATATGCGCCAGCCGGTCGAGACGATCCTGCGCCGGTTCTCCGCCGCAGAGAAACGCATCGATCCGGCGAAGCCCCTTCGAAATGTTTCTGTATCCAAGAGACCGAACGAACCGATCCCTGCCGTCGCAGGCAAGGCATTGCCTGACGAGAATTCTGAGATCATCTATAAACCCAGGCATATATACTTCTCCATTCAAATGCGTGGAATTTCATTCGGTGTATTCCTGTCCTGCAATGGCAACGGACGAACGTCATACTGTGGGTCATTCACGACACGGACGGCCTTTGCGGTTATCCCGAACTTCTCCATGATTGTACGAATGATGGCTTGTTCAGCTTTGATGAGCTTGGAGCAGGTAATGAAGAAAGTATTCTCTCGAGGGCGATACCAGACCCGACCTCGTTCGGGGTCGTTGTATCTGAGGTGAATGATCGAAGGAAACCTCGACGCCAAAGCGGCTTTCATGTCAGCCCAGGCATGGTCATGGATGTCCTCGATCATGTGCCAGCCGTCCTCCTCAGGTGCTTGGGACCATGGCTGGGCCAGACGAAAGATGTTGTTTTCGATCAACCACCAGAGCCCGACCTCCGCCCCTCTCGCAGGCTCATCCAGTCGAAGAAGACCTGCTCGACGAGCATCGGCTTCTTCTCTCGGTGTCTTCTTCGCAATGGCATCGATCGTATGTTTGAATTCCATTCAGCTCATCCTTTTGTTCATGGCAATACGCTGGGCAGATCGAGCAGGCGATGGCCGTAGACGCCGATGACGCGGGTCGTGTCGACGAGCGTCTCGATGTTCTGGTGCTGGTGACCGTGAATCAGAAGCCGGGGCCGGGACTGCCGGATATACGTGTTGAGCCCTGAAAAACCTGTGTGAATGCCGTCAGGTCTGTCGTGAACCCCAAGAGGGGAGTTGTGGCAGACGAGAATGTCCACGGGCGGCAGTTTCGCAAGTTCGGCCTCGACTTCATCCTGTTCGTAGAGATGAAGCCCGCGTGGCTTGTACCGCCATGCCCCGCCGAACCCGGCGAATCTCAGCCCGCCGAACTCCCGCACGGCGAGATGCAGATCGACTACCGGCGGCATGAACGGGGTATCTGGGTCGTGGTTCCCTTTCACCGCCACGATGCAGTCGCACATGAACGCTCGTGCCGCTTCCAGGACCAGGCACTCCGCCGTATCCCCGCACGAGATGACGATATCCGCCTTGCCGCTTCCGCCACGCCATTTGAGATCGTCGACGTCGGCGATGATGAGCGCTTTCACGTCTCCCTCCTTCATCCGTTGTTGTTGAAGCCGATCGCCTGCTTTCGGCGCGGGAAGCGGGCTTTGCACATGTCGGCGAGGCCGCCGAGAAGCTCGTCGTGCGTCGCGGTCATGCCGGGCACCAGCGTGAGGCGCTTGCGCACGTTCGCGAAATCGCTCGGAACGAGCCCCGTCAGCCGCCTGAGTTGCGCCGCCACCCCGGCCGGAACGTCGCCGCCCGCAAACCCGGCGAGAAGATCGCGATAGAACGTCTCCGCACCTGCCGGCGTCAGCGGCCCGAACTCGAGCTGGAAGTGGAAGCGCCGCATCGAGGCTGAATCCAGCGTCGAGACATGGTTCGTCGCCGCCACGAACACCCCGTCGAACGACTCGAGCGCCGAGAGCAGTTCGTTCACCTGCGTCACCTCCCAGCTTCGCACGGCCTTTTCCCGGCTCGAAAGCAGGCTGTCGATCTCGTCGAGGAACAGCACCGCCGACTCGCGGCCGGCCTGCCGGAACACCTCGCGGATCGTCTTCTCCGTCATCCCGACGTAGGGGCTCAGGATCTCGGAGCCGGTCTTCGCATGCAGAGGTCGGCCCAGCAGCTCGGCGAGCCTGCGCGCGAAATGCGTCTTTCCCGTGCCGGGCGGCCCCTGGAGCAGGATGTTCAGGCCCCGCTTTTCCGGTGCTTCACGCCACCTGGCTACGACCTCGAGAATGCATTTCAGGTTCGCCGCCGGCTCGATGTTCAGCATCTCGATCGCGACCTGCTCCTCCGATGCGGCCCGGACGGTTTCGGCCTTCCCTTCCTCTTCGGTGAACAGAAGCTGTGATTCGATGAGGCGGTTGATATAGGCGACGAATTCGGAACGGGTCATCGCTTTCTTCGGAACGCGCGCCGCATTCCTGAGGGCGGAGTCGATGCCGCCTGCGCTGACAGGCCATTCCCGGGCGAACCGTTCGAGGTCTTCGGGCCGCAGAAGGCCGGCCATCCCGTGTTTGTTAGCCGCCGTTTCCCAGATCGACACGCGGTCTTTCGGCGTCGGGCGCTCGTACCTGATCGCGTAATCGAACCGGCGCCTCGTCGACGGATCGATTCCGTCGATATCGTTGGCGATCCAGAACTGTGGGCAGACGGCCGTGTCGAGCCCGTCATTGATCATCGCCTTTCCGAGGGAAGACCTCGAAGGGCCGAAGAGGCTTCTTGAGCCGCCTCCGCCGAGAAGGGAATCCGATTCGTCGATCAGCACGGCGGTATCGGGGTAATCGCCGAACGCATACCTGCATGCGACGAGAGCTCTCATGCGAAAGTAATCGTTACTCTGGCCGATATCGCCATCGCCGTCATGCCTTTTCTGCATCGAGGCGATCTCGAACAGATTGAGGCCGAGCTCCTTCGCGAGCGAATGCACGGTCTCGGTCTTTCCGGTGCCAGGCGGGCCGGCGAGCAGAATGTTGATGCCCTGTTTCGGTTTCCGATTCGAAAGAAGCGTCCGGATCGTCTCGACATCTTTCTTTACGATCATGAGCTTTTCGAGCGGAAGAGATGGGCCTTTGAACCGATCGAAATACGAACTCGTCAGAGGCTCTCTGCGCCCGCCGACGAGAAACTCGACAACCTCGCCCCTGATGTCGCCGTCCCTGTCGAGCAGGCCGAGTTTCTGAAGCGCTCCTTCAGGGGATGCATATTTGAGCATATCCAGACGATTCGCATCGAGAAACTCGAAAAGTTTCAACTGCATACGCCTGCCATGGCGGCATCGAGGCAACGAGTCGACGAGACATTCCATGATTTTCGACAATTGGTAGAGGGCGCCGAGAGCCACGATATGAGCTTCGATAGGGCTCAGTCGGAATGTCGACTTCACCTCCTCGAGTTTCTTCATGAATGGTGAGGCATGGGAGGCTATGTTGCGTTCGAGCCGCTCAACCTCTATCTGAAAACCCTCATGCAGAACCTGATGCGAATCTGGGTAATACCTCAGGAATGTGACGATATCGTCGAAGTCCGGAGGGCTGCTGAAGAGATTATCGAAGCGTTTGTCTTTTCTGAGGGCCGTTTCACGTGGCGCCATGACCCGATACAGGTTCTTGAAGAACGGTTTTCGCGCCGAAACCGGAAGAAGATCGAATAGGGCCCTCGCCGGCTCGCGATCAAGGGGCGTTGCCGGCTCGCGATCCAGGGACTTGCCGAAACGCATCAGATACGTGACGCCTGCCCGCAGAACGATGAGTTGGGCGCCTTTGTCACAGAGATGAAGGGGGTTTCTTGCGTCGAAATACAGGGCCCCTGAATGTTGGATTCGGTGTTTCAACCGGTTATTCAGATTCGTCCATCTGCTCATGATCGTGCTCCTTTCCACTGGTCCCTGGTGCATCCGGCTTCGAGTGCGCCGATCAGGGCTGCGTGATCGGGACGGGAAGCCGTCCGGAGAGTGAACCGCCTGCGGACCCGGGTGAAATCGGCCGGCGTCAACCGGGGAAGAGATGCGAACCGGCGATGAACCTGTTCGGGAGTTTCCACGCCCGCCAGGGGCGCCAGCAGGGTTTCGTAAAAGGCTTTCGCGTCGTTTCCGTCGAGGGGGCCGAAGTCCAGTCTGAACTCGAACCGGCGCAGGGCGGCAGGGTCGATGGCCTGGAGGTGGTTCGTCGCGGCGAGGAAGATGCCCGGGTGGCTGTCCATCGCCGAAAGCAGTTCGTTGACACGGGAGACGTCCCAGCTCGCCGATGCCCGGTCGCGTGTGAACAGCAGGCTGTCGATCTCGTCGAAGAACAGCACCGCGCCTTCGGAAGCTGCTTCGCGGAACGCCTCGTGCACGGCCCGCTCGGCCAGCCCGACGAAGGGGCTGAGGATCGCGGCGGCCGTCTTCACCCGCAGGGGCCTCCCGATGCGGCGGGCGAGTTCCGCGGCGAACCGCGACTTCCCGGTTCCGGGAGGGCCCTGCAGAAGGATTCGGAGCGCCGGAAGCCGGTCTTCACCCGATACACCTGCTATAGCGTGCACTATCATGTCGAGATCGGCGCGCGGCTCGATGTTCAGATGCTCGATGCCCACCGTGGGCTCGCGATCGAAGCCCGCCGGCCCATGACCGGACTCGCCCGGTGTGAACCGCGCCTGGCCGGCGAGAAGCCGTTCGATCTGAGCCAGGACCTCACCCGGGGCAACGCCGTTTCCGGAAAGATGCCGGGTGTGCCTGAGGGCGGAGTCGATGCCTCCCGCATCCGTCTCGTACCGTTCGGCGAGGTCGGCGATCGCCGCGTCGTCGAGCAGTCGGGTCATTCCATACCGTGCGCGGGCGGTTTCCCAGATCATCCGGCGCATCCTCGCCGAGGCTCGTTCGAACCGGACGGCGTGGGCGAACCGTCTCCGGACGGACGGATCGAGCGTTTCCGCATGGTTGACGATCCAGATCTGAATGTCGGCGGCCGTGTCGAGGGTCTCGTTGATAACGGCTTTGCCGGCTGTTCCGGGCGTGAGATCGAACGCGGCAAGGGGAGTTGCGACCATGGCGTCGGCCTCGTCGATCAGGATCGCGGCGTCGGCTCGGCCGGCGAGGGCGTTCCGGCAGGCACGAAGGGCGCGCATGCGGAAGGGGACTTCTGCGACGTTTTCCTGGGTGTCGCATCGGGCGCGGATCTCGAAGAGTCGAAGACCGAAAAACGTCGCGAGCGAGCGGGCAGATTCCGTTTTGCCCGTTCCGGCCGGGCCGGAGAACAGGATGTCGAGCCCTTCACCCGGACGGCGGTTCGCTACGAGCGTGCCGATCGTCTCGATGTCTTCCGTTCGCATCACGAGGCGGTCGGCGGGAACCGGCCGTTCGTCATACATCGTGTAATACATATCGTTGAGCGGCCGGGTCCGGAAGCCCTGGAGAAACTCGCAGATCTCGGGGGTCGGCACCAGGTTCTCGTTGATGAAGCCGAGCCGCCTGAGAAGGCCGCCGCTCGAGCAGATCGCGTCGGCGCGCGCGCGGGGAATGGGGTGGAACAGCGAGACGAGGTTGCCGCTCAACCCGAAGTTCAGGAAGCCGCCGAGCTTCTGGATGACCTCGTTGAACGGCGAATGGATGCCGTTGATGAAGCAGAACGCCAGGATCGCGCTCTCGTCTTCGGAAAGCCGGAACACGCGCGTGATCTCCGCCAGTTGTGGGAACGGCGCCGAGTTCGGCGTCTCGCCGTCGGGCGCAATGTCGGCGAGCAGGCGGTCGATGACCGCGAGGATCTCGGGGATATAGAGGGCATGAACGGGCTCGAGCTCGGCGACGGCACGGGCAACGTCGTCGGGAACGGGCGGCTCGAGGAACGCATACTGGTACAGGCCGTGGCTGATCCAGCGTTTCCCCACGCGCCGGAGCTTGGGGTGGAGCCGCGTCAGCAGGCTGACGAGTTCGGGCTTCGGCAGGAACGCGAAGATTTTCTCGATGGCCTCCTTGTCGAACAGCGCATGGTGGGTCGCGATGCAGTGCCGCATGCACCGCAGGGCCAGGAACCGCACGCCCGCCTGGGTGTCGTCACAGTTGATCAGCATGGTACCCATGGTTCCTCCGTTCGTTTCCGTCGCGCGTCGAACGATGACCGGCTTCATGATGAAACCGCCGGTCGCGAAAAGAATGACTGGGATGATGTGTGCGTCGCCTAAACGGACCGAAACTTCAGGTGCGGAGCATCAGACCGACAGAATTCCGGTGAATCCTATATCACTGACTATGACAAGAGGTGTCGTGGTTGCCAGGTGACGTTCTGAAGCGCTCTATCCTTCCGGGGCTCATGTCTGGGTTCCGGTTCCGCGGCCGCCGGTCATCGCGAGAAAGCGGAGGAAGATGTCGGGGGTTTCGCCCTCTTCCCGGATGAGAGCATATCCCCGGTGCGGCCGGTCATACGTGATCGAAATGCCGAACTCGAGCTCGATGCCTTCGATGTCCCGCTGGATCGTCCGCTTCGACACCTCGAACCCGTGCGAGCACAGGAACCGCTGAATCGCCTCCAGCGTGGGAAACCGGCACCGCGTCACCTTCTCGATGATCAGCGCGTATCGCTTGACGACGCCTCGAACGCTCATACGACACCTCCGGAATCGCGTTTTCGGAAAACCCGTAACGGACGGCGGACAGGTAGGTGGGGCAGGGGCCGACGATCGTCTGCTTCGAAACGTGGCGGATTCTTGTCGGGCTACTTATTTCCTTCTATTGGTATATTCGAATTTCCCAGGCAACAACTTAACAGTTTTCAAAATCTATTTTTTGAAACCGCTCATTCAGCGAACAGTCTCAACCGCAACAATAGTCGTAGGGTGGAAAACCTGCGCCTGATACTGCGGGATGTTCGTCTATATAGACGTTGCGCGTGACGCCGAAGGGAACGCCTGTCAGTCTAGCGATGATATCAATGCCGAACGTGCCTGCCATTCGCAGACGAAGTCGGCGAACTGGTTGACGAGAGGATTCTGCCGCCGATTCTTCCGGCGGATCAGGTACAAACCCATCTTCAGCAGGGGGTAGTCTTCGATCACGCGAAGATCGGGGCCTGCGAGATACGCAGGCAGAACGGCCATTCCCAGCTTGTTCGCGACGATCTGGCGGACCAGGACCGCGCAGTTGGTCGGATTGAGCGTCCGAAGGGCGGGAACGCGGGCAAAAAGATCCGTTCCCGAGGTCAGCGCCCGTTCCTGCCAGTTCCCCAGGAGAAAGAGGGGAAGATGCTTCGCGAGGCCGGGAAGGTCTTCGCTGAACTCGCTCGAAACGACGAGTTTGTGCGAGAACGAAGCAAGCTCGATATCTTCGAGCTTGCGTGAAAAAGACGGCCGGGAAATGATTCCGAGATGGAGTTTGTCATCGAGCACGCCGCTTTCGATCGCCACGGTCTCAGACTTCTCGAACGCGGCCGACACGTTCGGATACTTCGTGAAGTAGTCGCCGAGAATGGCCGGCATCCAGTAGAGAAGGACGCTCTCGAGGACCCCGACCCTGATGGTTCCCTTCCTGGGACTCTTCGTGTTGCTTATATCGTCAACGATATTTTCAAGGACCCGGAACAATTCCTCGCAATGCGAAAATAACTTTTCCCCCTCGTCGGTCACCTGGAGGGTTTTGCCACGAATGAAGAGACTGCAGTGAAGCTCCTTTTCGAGATTCTTCACCCCCTGGCTGAGCGCGGGCTGGGAAATGGACAGCGCGTCAGCCGCTTTCGAAAAGCTTTTCAGGCGCGCAACGGCGTGAAAATATCGCAACAGCCTGACATCCATCGTCATCCCCCCCGGCGCGGTTCGATTGGGAGCCTACTGGCGCAAGTATAACAGATTTCGATACGCCGGATAGAATCTTTGAATTTTACATCGTATGAAACCGCGGCTATGTTCATCCTGTGCCCAATTCAAACTGCATCGGAGGAAATCGCGTATAAAAAAAAAAAAGACCGCCGTATCCGTGGTTGAGGATGAACAGCCCGCCGTCAGCCGCACCGGGATGAAGTGGACGAAGAAGAAAAAAGATGACCAGGATGGGGAGGAGAGCCGCGAAAATGTATTGGCCACCATACAAAAACTGAAAGCTGACCTCGAGACCGCCGGCGAGCAGTGTTCGGGAAACATCCGCGCCGCCGCGTTCGCCGGGCTGCACATGACGCCCGGAACCGATCACCTGATGGTCTGCTTCGACAACGGAGCGTTTCTCGGCTCCAGGAACCCGTATGCAATCCTGTGCCGCCATGACTCGGGATGCCGGTACACGTTCGTCACGATCGGCCAGCCCGGGAACACGCGGGCCCGCGACACCGTCTGCGAGCTGAGTTATTCCGAGTTCATGAGGCTTGCCCAGCAGGAAGGCCATTCCGAGAAGAATCTCGTCCCGGTCGAGCCGCCTCCGAAAATATCATCACCCGACACCATCAAAAACCGTATCAAAGCAGCTCTTGGAACGCATTGCATCATGGCGAACTCCGAAGATTTCTGCTACTGGGCGTTCACCGGCCTCCGAAAAGGTTTCTTCACGACCGGCGACTTCCTTGAACTTGTCATCTGAGCCATGAATTCAGGGGAATTCATCCCGGCAACAACAGCGCCACATCGAACGATGTGGCGCTGACTGATCAACGGGCTTTTTTGGGCGGTTTCTCTTTGCGGGCCGGAAGGCGCCGGGTTGCCATCTCTTCGAGCTTGCCGGCGACCTTCGTGATCAGTTCGATGCTGACGCCCGCCGGAATCGAATCGTTTTCGATATAACTGCAGATATACGCTTCAGAACAGGGTTTGAGGCCGAGCCGTACACAGACGATGTAAGCCGTCGCTTCGGCCTCGACTTCAATCGCCGCGTGCGTCAGGTTGATGCGGGTCGGCCAGAAGTTGTCTTCGTCCGAGCCCAGATGCCCGAGATAGATATGGGCGAGTTCGTGGCAGAGAACCGAGAAGCGAGAGGCGGGCTGCAGCTTGTCATGGATGGCGACCCTCATCTTTGCGCCGGTGCCTCGGCAACGTGTCGTTGCGTAACCGCCAAACGTGGACGAAAGCTCGACGAACTCAACGACGATGGAATCCCGAAGACAGTTGTCGAGCAACCGGGGAAGCAGCTTTTGATCGAAGCGACCGTCGACCCTCGTGAAATCCAGCAGTTTCTCCGGAAGGGCGGGGCCCGTGGTCGAATCGAGGTCATACACCAGCATGACGGGATGCATGGGAGCGAGAATCAGCATCGCTCGCGCCTCTTCATTGACCCTGCGATTGAACCGGCGTTCCCAGTCATCGCGCGTTGCGTAGAAGCTGCACGACGGATTCTGGAGCTTCACCAGCATGTTGTTGTAGGGGGCGTAATTCCTGAACTGGGCCGAGAACGTGATCATCTCCTGAAAGGCTTTTGATGAACGATACGCTTTGCCGCACTGAAAAAGCTCGTCGATCGTGCTCCGGGATTCATCCCACCGCCGCCCCCCGCCATGAAGCGCATCAATGCACTCCTTGTCGGTGAGGGTGGTTCGGAAATACTCCCGTTGGTAGCTCGTCAGAAGGTGGTCATCCCGAAACGCTCCGACGACCTCGAAAAAATACTGCCGCACGCGCCAACCGATCTGCTTTTCAAGCATGGCAAGCAGTTCGCAGGCCCCCGGCTGCCGTAGATCCGCCAAGAGCCGTATGATGCCACTACGCATTTCATCTTTCAATTGTTCATCGGCACACGGGTGATCATTCATATAGAGATCACCATACATGAAACCAGAAGATCAATGCAAGCGATATTGCCCTCAGAATAGAAGTAGCCGTTGGCTCTTCAGTGTGGCAGTCGATTACTCATTATGTCGCTTCATGCGACAGACGCAGGGTTCATTTGTTGGCAACAAGTATAATGAGCAACTCATCAACGCCATATTCAATCATGGAGTGCCGTTCATTGAGATGCATTACGGGAAGCTAAAATGAAAATTAGGTGTGTGGCCCTGGTTTCCCGGTTCCGTGACATTCGAAAATGTTCGGGTTTCTTGACAGTTGCTTACTTCCGCTTTTCCAATGCCATCGAAAAAATCCAAAAGATGGAGAAGGTAAAAATAATACTATATTATAGAGTGCGTGACAATAGCATTAAGCTTTATCCGCGGGCTGTTAAAGTTTCCCTTTGCCCTATTAGTTGGCATTTAAATCAATCTTGTTTATTCGATTGATATTCTTCGTAGCGCAAAAGTAAGACAGCTAGACGTTCCTCGTCTGTCCAGTGTTTCTTATTTGCGTTGAATATGGTGTCAACGGCCCTGTCCAACTCGATGTGTGCCTTTAATATCTCTGGGTGGATGCAATCGGCTTCATACATTTCCGATAGAGATCTTCTATTTGAAGCCTTGCGAGCTTTAAGTAGGCCCTTTCCCGCTTCCTTAACCTTTTCGATTGCTTCGTTTGATAACATTGAAGGAAAAGGAAAGGAGTGGTAAACGGCCTTTCCAAATCGCGGATCAGATTTAATTCTTCCGCCAATTGCTCTCTGCCAAGCCATGTACATGCTTGATGAAAGCAATCCAAAAACCAAACCAGTAGGATCATCTATGTAATAGAGGGTATTTGAGGGAATGGTTTCTGGACCCAAAAATTCGACCGTATACCAGGGCCGTTTGTTGGCAACCTGAGCGGGAACAGCAATGTACTCGGATCTAGGTTTTGCGATGTGAAAGAATCTATACGGTTGTGCAGAAAGTTCCTTAGTATCAAGGTTGGGGCTTTTCTCTCGAAATTGTCGTACAGTCAGAAAACGCGCCTTTAGAAATGGTGAATTTTTGAGTTCAGAGGGAGTCGGCCCTTCCGGCATCCAAAGACACCATCGGTCAATCCCATTGATTAGCTCCTTTGACCCTATAAAACGTTTAAGATACTTCTTTACTGGTTCATCGATTTGGGATAGATCCTCTGGATGAACAACCAGACCACCACCATCGGCTGGAAGGCTTCCGTAAGCCGCTGGGGGCAAAAGGGCGGACAAAGGTTGTTGGTGCTTTTTTACAACCATCTCCGGGCCAGCCACCAAATACGGACTAATAGAAGGCACGCTTAGAGTTTTCCAAACGTCTGAAGAGGAGTCTAAGGAGTAAAGTAAGTTCTGTCGATTTGTATCACCATGGACAAATCCCTCAATTACAACGTGTACATGCGCCTTTCCTTTTGCCTCTGTCGTCCAAACAAAAGGGGTGTAAGCATAGTCCAAGTGAAAACCATCAGAATAGAGTGATTCCCAAAGATGTTCAACTTGTTCACCTTGGGAGATGGAATTCGTTGAAACAAAAGCAAAACGGATTTCTTTCTCCTTTCCATACATAGAAGCAACTTTGTACCACCCAGTTACATAGTCTAGAAGCTTGTTATACCCGCTTCCCCAGACAATCCTTAAATCTTCGGATTGCTCTTCGGTCCGATAACGATGTCCTCCAAATGGAGGATTTCCGGTAACATAGGAAACTTCCTCGGCAGGAACGACTGAGTTCCAATCTAACCGTAACGCATTGCCGATTTTTATGTGTGCTTCAGTGGTAATTGGAAATCGAACAAAATACTGGCCAAACTTCGCTGAGAGTTCAAGGTTTTCAAGATGATCAACCAGATACATGGCTGTTTCTGCAATTCGGGCTGGAAATTCTGCTATTTCTATGCCAAAGAATTGGCTTACAGAAACCTTGACAAGGTTGGCTATGTTTAGCACCCTTTGGATTTTCCCGTTTTTCGAGTGCAAAAGAAGCAATGTTCGCGTTTCCAGTCGCCTGAGTTCCCGATAGGCAACAGCGAGAAAGTTACCACACCCACAAGCGGGATCAAGGACCTTTATTTGAGACAACTTCTGATGAAATTCTATTAGCTCGGCATTATTTCTTTTTATTGAGTTAAGCTCAGCTTCAAGCTTATCTAAGAATAGTGGCTTAATTACTCGGAGAATGTTTGCCTCAGATGTATAGTGTTCCCCTGTTGTTCTTCGAGCCTCTTTATCTTTTACACTTTGGAACAAGCTCCCAAAAATAATCGGGGAAACTGGTGTCCAATCAAAACTCGACGCCTGAAGCAACAGAGAGCGCGCCTTCGTGTCAAAGAACGGGATAGGAATATTTTCAGAGAAAAGCCCGCCGTTTATATAGGGAAAGGCTGCTAGATCTTCGTCAAGATTCTTTTGCCGACTTTCCTCATTTTGGTTTAATACCTGAAAGAGAAGATTTAGCTGAGGACCGACATCTGATCCATCTTCCGATGTGCGGTAAGTAATAAAGTCATCAAAAAGACCTCGTCTCCAAACATTAGTGTCATCAGCAAAAACGCAGAAGAGAAGGCGAACGATAAATACTCTTAATGGATGACCGCTGTACCCGTTATCGTCAAGATACTCAAATAGTTGCCCCAGTAATTCGGCAGCCTCTCGACTTACTTTCTCTTCATGTTTGAAAGATTCGTGTTTGTAGCCTGCCAAATGTGCAAATAAGGTAGTGTATTTTGGAAGTTCTGTAATTGTAAATGTATAGCGGTCCCCGGTTTCTAAGTTCCATATGCGAAATTGGTTGAAGTCAGACACTACAAACAATTCAGGGGTCATATGGCGATCGAATTCATAATCGGATAGTTGCCATTCAGCGTCATCAAGATCTTTACCCTTTGACTTTTGCTCGACAGCTATCACCTTGGGCCAGAACAAATCAAGACGGCCCTTTTTTCCGGTTGAATGGCGCTTTGCTCTGTCTTCAAACCTTGCGACCTCGCGCCGATCGACATCAAAAATCCCAAAAAATTCATTCCAGAACGTTTGAGATTCACGCTGCTCGTCAGTCTCTCCCGCCCACCGTTTTACGAAGGCCATTGCCCTTCTTTGAATCTCACTCCAGATAATGTTCTTCTTTGTCATTTTAAAATTTCCTTTCTGGAAACCCTCGCCACCTAACGCTACAGAGCAGCGGCCTCCGGGTAGCGCCAACGGCGGTCCGCTGTATCTGTGTACGCCCGGCATTGTGGGGTGAGAAATCGTGAGTCCTTTGCATGAGAGAGAGCCCCCACATTATCAGGTTCCAATGTGTGACGAATATAGTAACAATGATAAGTCCCAGGATAAATGCAAAATGAGTGTCGCTAGACATGAGGGTGAGATTATGTTGTAGAGCTAGTGCGGCGATCAACTGATCGTTTTCGAGAATCAGCTTTCCAAGACTTTGCAGTGCAGCCTTCACCTCACCGTAATTGGTCATGATCTATCCGTCCGCATCATGCTTCGATACAATTCAGAATGTCAGCTCCCTCTTCGGAAGTGAACATGTCGGCAAACCTGAGCATCTGATCGCCCCGGTCGCCCGGCCGGGGGTGAACACGCAACTGCCTGACGTAATCAAGAACCTGCTTTTGAAGGGCTTCCGGTAAATCCAATCAATCTATCATACCATATCACGTTTGCTACCTTTCCAAAATGGCGTGCAACTCATCCGATACAACGATTTGTATTTTATTGCGCCGAAATCATATTCCTGGCTGATCATTGTTTTTTCCTTCCTGACGTAGGGGATTATGCCGTCAGAGAGGCTGGAATTCATGGAGGCCATCGTTCTGTTCCAACGAAAGAACATAGGTGTCGACGGTTTATGATATATCGTTATACAATACTCGATAAAGTAGATACTTTTTCGGCCTCGAAAAAGCGATTTGATAGAGTCAGGTCCGAATATAAAACAAAAGAAATATATAACACACATGCATATTTCAGAGCCAGGCTGTGATGCCGACGGCGAGAAGTAAATACGGTCATTTGCTGCGGATGTGATGAGAAACGAGTTGGCGAGCATATTCGACGGAATCGTGGCGGTCGATCTCGAGGTGCATCCTGTCTCGGGGACATTGCTGGCGGCGGGGGCGTTTCGGGAGGGACAGCAGGCGTTCAGGGAGACGGGGCCGTGGAACGATCCGCGGGAGGTCCTGAAAAGCCTCGAGATATATGGCCGCGATTCGGGGTTCGTCCTCGGGCACAATGTCCTGGCGCATGATCTCGAGTGGCTGAAACGACATGCTCCCGATCATGCCCTGCTGAAACTCCCGGTCATCGATACGCTCCTCCTGTCGCCGCTGGCCTGGCCGCGGCACCCATATCATAAACTATGGAAAGGATACAAGCCGACCGAATCGAGCCGGAACGACCCGCTGCGCGATTCCGAGGCGGCGCTCGCCCTTTTTCGGGAACAGCTCGGGCAGTTCCGCGCCGACCCGCTTCTGCCGCTGTATCTGTGTCTGCTTGGCCAGGATGACGTGACACGCGGTTGCGCTGCGGCCATCGCCCGTGAAACCGGGGCGAAGCCCCTGGACCTTGACGAGACGTTCCGCCAGGCGCGCGAGACCTTTTCCGGAAAAGCCTGCCGGAAAGCCCTTGAAGAACTTTTCGACACCGGCGGCGGGCGCCGGCCGGAGTGGATCGCCCTTGCGATGGCGCTTGCCTGGCTTTCCGTCGCAGACGGCATGTCGCGACTCGCTCCGTGGGTGGTCCATGCGTTTCCCCGGGCCGTCGAGATCCTTCATGCCCTTCGGCGCAGGCCGTGCGGTACATGCGAGTATTGCCGGGAGTATCATTCACCCCTCGAGTCGCTCAAGCGGTTTTTTCACCCCTTCGACGCATTCAGGCCCGTTCTCGAAGGGCCGCCGCCCGTTTCCCAGCAGGATGTCGTCGAAGCGATCCTCGAAGGCCGGGACTGCCTCGTCGTCCTGCCGACCGGCGGCGGCAAGTCGCTCTGTTACCAGCTTCCCGCACTGATGCAGGCGCGGCAGAGAAACCTGCTGACCCTCATCATCTCGCCGCTCCAATCGCTGATGAAAGACCAGGTCGACGCCCTCGCACGGCGCGGCATCCCGAACGTCGGGGCGCTCAACGGCCTGCTTTCCGTCTTCGAGCGGGCAGAGACCCACGAAAAAGTCGCCCTCGGCGATATCGACATCCTGTGGGTCGCCCCCGAGCAGATGCGCAACCGCTCGTTCCGCGACACCCTTTCCCAGCGGGAGATCGGCCTTGTCGTCGTCGACGAGGCGCACTGCCTGTCGAAATGGGGCCACGATTTCCGGCCCGACTACCTGTTCCTGTGCTCGTTCCTGAAGGAGGTGCTCGGGGAAACCGCCTCCCTGCCGCCGATTGCCTGCTTCACCGCCACGGCGAAGCTCGACGTGATCGAGGAGATACGCACCTATTTCCGACAGGAGGCCGGCAAAGAGATGCACCTGTTCATCGGCACGGCCGATCGGAAGAATCTCCGGTTCCATGTTCACGGGCTCGACACGATGAACGGCCGCGACGCGAACCCGGACGGATACAACAAGATCGGGCTTGCCATCGAGATCCTGAAAGAGGGGCTCCGAGACGGGGGCGGCGCGATCCTGTTCACCGCAAAACGCAAGGCGGCCGAAAACCTCGCCAAGAAACTTCAGGCATCGGGGTTTAAGGCCGACTTCTTTCACGCGGGCCGCACCCCCGACGACAAGCGGCGTGTGCAGGAGGAGTTCCTGGCCGGCCGTCTCCGGGTGATGTGCGCCACGAACGCTTTCGGCATGGGCGTCGACAAGCCCGACGTCCGGGTGGTGATCCACACCGAGATTCCAGGTTCCCTCGAAAACTATCTCCAGGAGGCCGGCAGGGCTGGGCGAGACCAGGAAAAGGCTGACTGCCACCTCATCTTTTCAGCCGATGATATCGAGTTCCAATTCCAGCTGTGCATGTCGAGCCGCATCGCGCACGGCGATCTGATCGGCATCTTCCGGGGAATTCGGAACCTCGCGCGCAAGCAGAAAGCCGGCCCGGGGCGCGGCGAGATCGTCCGGACGACGGGCGAGATCCTCAGGGACGAAGAGACCACCACCGATAAAATCGATGCATCGGAACCGATGGCAGACACCAAGGTCAAGATCGCCATTTCCTGGCTCGAAAAGCTCAACCGGCTCGAACGCTCGTGGAACCGCACCTCCGTGATCGAGGCGAAGCCTGTGCCGCCGACCCTGGATGCCGCGCTGGAGATCATTCGAAAGCTTGGCTTGACGGAATACAGGCAGGCACAGTGGGGGCGTCTTATCCGGCACCTCTACAACGCGAACGCCGATGACCTGCTGAACACCGACGCGATGACCGTCCAGCTCGGCCAGTCGACCGAGAATCTCATTTCGACCCTGCGGGAGATGCGGAACGTCGGACTGATTTCACACTCCATCAACTGCACGGCACTTTTCAACAACCTGCCGGACGAGAAGGACGATGCCGTGTCCCGCTGGGATTCATTCTGCCGTATCGAAAGCCGCATCCTCGACATGCTTGCCGAAACGGAGGCATGGGGGGACGAGGACGGCAGCACACTCGACCTGCGCTTGTGCGCGACGCAGCTTTCCGCAGACCGGTCGTTCGAGAACGTGCGAGCGAAAGACCTGTTCCCCGTTCTGAAAATCTGGCGGCGCGACGGTCTTGTGACATTCGTGTCGCAGGGGTATGACCGTTGCCGGCTGAAGCGGAGCATGAGCCCGGGGGAGATCCGGAGCATGATTCCCTACCGCCAGAAGATCGGCAGTGGGTATCTCGACCTGCTCAGAAAACGATGCAACAGGCAGGGCCGGGAACAACGCGTCGAGTTCACCGTCGACGAACTCGAGAATCTCCTGCCGGTGAAAGACCCACCGCGAACGTCGTCCGAGAGTTTCAACGCCGTCAGGAGGGTGCTTCTGTCGCTGAACGAGACGCACGCGCTCCATATCCAGAACGGGCTCTCGGTGTTCCGGCCTGCGTTGACGCTGAAACTCAAGGATGACCGCCCCCCGGCTGCCGGCGAGTGCCGGTCTCTCGATGATTTCTTCGACGAGAAGATCGCCCAGGTGCACGTGATGGGGAAGTATGCCGAGTTCGGGAAAAGCGACATCCGGAGCGCGATGACGATGGTGAAGGAGTATTTCTCGCTCTCGCGGCAGGAGTTCTACGATCGCTACTTCCACCGGCGAAAGGAACTGCTTCAGTATCCGACCGGCGAGGAAAGCCTCGCCAGGATTACCGGGAAGGCGCTGCAGGAAGGTCACAGGCCTGAGTATTCCCTGTCGGACGCGCAACGGGCGATCGTGACCGAAGGCAAGACGAGGAACATTCTGATTTTGGCGGGGCCGGGAAGCGGGAAAACGAAGTCGCTGGTTCATCGTGCCGCCTGGCTTGTGCGCGTTGAGCGGGTGCCTCGGGGCGGCGTTCTCGTGGTCGCGTTCAACCGCTCGACGGTTCTCGAAATACGCAAACGCCTGCGCGAACTGCTCGGCAACGACAGCCAGTACATTTTCGTAAGCACCTACCACGGCCTGGCCCTGCGCATCGCGAGCCGGTCGCTGGCGGCTCAGGCCGGAGGGGACAGGGCGACGCGACGCGAGGACCTGATGAAGACCATCATGAAAGACGCCGTGAGCGCCCTGGAGTCGGTGACGGGCGAGGATCGCGATTCAATGACGGAAGGGCTGTTGAGCCGGGTGCGGTACATTCTTGCCGACGAATACCAGGATATCGACGAAGACGAATACCGGATGCTGGCCCTTCTTTCGCGCAAGGACGAACCCGATGCGGAGCGGGAAGTGCGCCTTCTGGCGGTCGGCGACGACGATCAGAACATTTACGAGTGGAAAGGGTCGGACGTGAAGTTCATTCGGCGGTTCGAAGCGGATTACAAGCCCGCGGTCCATCGCCTGCTGACCAATTACCGGTCATCCGAGCCGATCACCAGTTTTTGCGAGGAGTTCATCCGGCGGCTTCCCGGCCGCATGAAGGCAAACGAGAAATTGGTTTCGGCGAAAGCTGGGATGCTGGTTCCTGAGAACAGCCGCCGTCCGTCCGTCATCAGGGTTGCCGGGCCTGCACAGGTGTTTGGCGAGGTTCTCGCCGAGGTCGAGCGGCTTCGCAAGGACGGGTTTGCGCCTGAGGACATTGCAATTCTTACATTCGCAAACGATGATCTTTTCAGGGTGAAGTATCTGCTCGAAACCCGTGGATTCGCGACTCATTGCATCAGGCGGCCTGAAGTTCCCCTGCTGAACGTGCGCGAAATATATCATCTCATACAATATATGGAGAGCCAGCCCGAGCGGGAAATGAGGCAGGCGGGATTTCGTGAGCTGGTCGGGCAGGGCCGGTTATCGAGGGGTGGGGCGGGCAATCCGTGGGAAGAATTGATCGATCAGCTCGTGGAGGATTATCTCGAGGAAACCGCCTCGCCGAGCCCGACGCAGTTCGTTTCGTTCATGCATGACGTGAGCCGAGAGAAGCGTATGGGAATGTTGAAGCGGCCCGGCCGGATCACCCTGTCGACGATGCACGCCTCGAAGGGACTGGAGTTCCCGGCTGTCGTGGTCGTCCCGGAAGGCCTGAAGGCCGGCCCGGATAGCCATCGGGTGGCATACGTCGCCATGTCGCGCGCACAAAACGCCCTTTCCATCATCGGCACGGATGCGCCAGGAAGTATTGCACATGAAATATTTTCACATACGAAGACGGAAACCCGATCAGAAAGCATCCATGACAACCTTCCCGACATCAGAGTCTGGGAAATGGGCATGTCTGACGTTTATCTCTCGTTTGCCGGTCGTTCGAATGCCCATGAGCAGATTGCACAGGTCATGAATACGATGTCTTACGAGCACCCGGGCAACCTGAAAAACAACGGGATATTCGTCGACGGCATCGAGGTTTGCCACTTGTCGAAGCGTGCGGCAGAATCCCTCCCGCAGAAAATGGATGGACGACATGTCATCGAGGCAAAGTGCCACGCGATCGTCCGCCGGCATCGCGAGGATACAGATCCTGCCGGGAAATCGCAACTTCTCTGCGAATCCTGGGAAATTCCTCTCTTCCGCCTGACGTTCTCGAAATGATTCCCTTGGAACGGGTGATCGATTCGTATCGACCCCGATTGCCACTTGGGATGCAAGAAGGAGATAGCATGGGCTTTCTCGAACGATTGTTCAAGAACGCCCTGGAGCCTTCCGTCACAAGGCAGGCAGTTCCAGGGCTTGTTAAGGATGTGATGGCGTGACAGGCATGGGCGGTGGTTACGCCGATGGTCAGAGCATTGGATCCGCACGCCAGGCTAACCCTCATTACCAGTGGTCTGAAGTGGACCCGGTTTAGTGGACGGTTCGGGACTTTCGTCATCATGCAGCCTGTGTGTGCCGTCTTTCGTATTCCACGGGGGAGCAATAGTCCAAACCGGAATGCCGTCTTCTGGGATTATACCAGCCTTCGATGAATTCGAAGACGGCCATTCGTGCTTCGGATTGCGTCTTGAACCGGCGGCGTACGAGAAGTTCGCACTCCAGTGTTGCGAAGAAACTCTCGCACATCGCATTGTCGAAGCAATCACCGACCGATCCCGTTGAAGGGCGGACACCCGCTTCCTTGCAACGATTTCCGAAGGCGATTGAGGTGTATTGGCAGCCTTGATCGGAATGATGAACGACCTCCGTTGGTCTGCGTTGGTGAAGAGCCATGTTCAAAGCTTGCAACACGAGTTCAGTGCGCAAGTTGCCCTCCATCGCCCAGCCGATGATCTTCCTGGAGAAGGCGTCGAGAACGACTGCCAGGAAGAGAAAACCTGCCCAAGTGGGGATGTAGGTGATGTCTGCGACCCAAAGGCGATTGGGACCGTCTGCAACAAACTTCCGATCGACGAGATCGGGAATCATGTGCGGAGCGCGCCCTCGAATCGTCGTTCGACACGCCTTGCGACGAGTAACCCCCTGGATGCCGGCTTCTCGCATCAGCCGAGCAACACGTTTTCCGCCAATGCGTGTCCCTTCAGTCATCAATTCCGCATGGATTCGCAGTCGGCCATAGGTCTCGCGAGAGCCCTCGTGAATCTTACAAATGCGAGCAGTCAGTTCATGATCGCGCAAAGAGCGAGCGGAAGGCGGGCGATTGATCCACGCATAGTAGCCGCTGGTGGAGACGCGCAGCAGGCGACACATGGTAGCGATCGGATACATTTCCTGGTGCGCCTTTACGAATTCGAAGATTTGTCGGGGATCGAATTCGTCTCCCGAGCGAACCAGGCAGCTGCTTTTGACAAGATATCTCGTTCAACGCGAAGTCGCTTGTTTTCACGTCGCAGCCGGGTCAGCTCATCGCGCTCGGACAAACTCAGACCCGATGGCGACTTTGCTCCGTCGCGTTTGGCTTGGACGACCCAGTTACGAATCGTCACCGCCGACGGTTCGAACTCCTTGGCCAGGTCTTCTGGACTCCGACCGGCCAGAACGAGGTCTACGAGCTGCTGGCGGAATTCCGGTGGATATGGGGGGCGAGTCTTGGGCATGGGGGACACCTCCTTCTCAATCATAAGCGAAAAAGTGTCCACCAAACCGGGTCCACTTCACAACATCGACCAGGCCCTGACGTATTTTTCGTTTCCCCGAAAGCTTTGGAAGCGGCTTCGAACGTCGAACGTCGTCGAACGCTTCAACCGTGAACTCAGAAGACGAACGCGGGTCGTCTCGATATTTCCAAACGAAGAGT
>JAKQOH010000110.1 GCA_029565415.1 Candidatus Rifleibacteriota bacterium
AATGTCGTCGGCCGGACAGATGCGCGGCACGCTGATGGTGTGCGGCCCGACGCCTTTGGCCGCCTCGAGGTGCTCGGCATGCATGAGCATCCCGACGAAGTCGTAGCGGTACAGGTTCAGCCCGAACAGGACGCCACAACCGACGTCGTCGATGCCGCCATCCATCGCACGGTCCATCGCCTCGGTATGCCATGCGTAGTCGTGCTTGGGGCCGGTCGGATGCAGTTTTTCATAGGTTTCCCGGTGGTAGGTCTCCTGGAACAGGATATACGTGCCGATGCCGGCGGCCTTCAGCTTCGCGTAATTCTCGACGGTGGTCGCCGCGATGTTCACGTTCACGCGACGGATGGCACCGTTCTTGTGTTTGATCTCGTAGATCGTTTTTATACTGTCTAGTACATACTCGATGGGATTGTTGACCGGGTCCTCGCCGGTTTCGAGCGCGAGCCGCTTGTGACCGATATCCTGAAGGGCAATCACCTCGTTTCTGATCTCTTCCTGCGTGAGCTTTTTCCGGGTGATATGCCGGTTCGAGCAGTGATACGGACAGTAGACGCAGCCGTTGACGCAGTAGTTCGACAGATACAGCGGGGCGAACATGACGATGCGGTTACCGTAGATCCGCTGTTTGATCTCGCGGGCCAGGGCGAACAGTTTCTCGTTCGCGTCGGGCAGGTCGCACTCGAGCAGGACAGCGGCATCGCGATGGGAGAGTCCCTTGCAGGCACGAGCCTTTTCGATCAGTGATTCGATCAGCGGGCGGTTGCTCTTGTTCTTTGCCGCGAACTCCAGGGTTTCCCTGATTTCGGCATCATCGATGAACTCGGTGGCGCGAAGCGATTTGGGATCGTACATGTTTCATTCTCCTCGCTTTTTCGAATAAACGGTCTTGACGTTCACGCCTTCGAGCAGGCCGAGCTTGCCGGAAAGCGCGCTGATGACGGTGTTGGGTGCGTCGACAACGACGCTGATGATGCCAATGTTCTGTTTGGCGTAGGGAATGCCCATGCGGCCGACGATATGCTGGCGGCAATCATGTAAAATCTGATTGAGCCGCTCGGTGATCTCCGGATTTTCGACGATGATACCGATCAACGCGATTCTGTTTTCCACGTTCAACCCTTTCCTGGCGCCAGAACGGGAAAAGAGAAGCCGGAGCAACCCCGTCTTGGCATGAATGCTTCAGAACGTTGTCAGAGGTCATGCACTCTTTGAACCCGGTCGAAACCTCGCTCTCAGAGAAGCATGTTAATTATATCACAATCTTCCGGGAAAAGGCAAAGAAATCAGAGCGACCGGCATCCATTTGTTCTGGGCGCATCGCGATGCGCCCCGACATGTCGATTGCCCCAGAAAGGAAACCCGAACACATCACGCTTCCTTCCGAAGATCGAAGCGTGCGAGAAGTTCCTCCAGCTGCGTGGCGGGCTCCCGGGATCTGATCAGGAAACCGCGGTCGATCTCCTTTCGCATCAGGAGCTTTTGGTCGCGGCTCAGCAGAATCCGCCGGTCGCTCACGACGGCCGCCACCAGGTCTTCGACGGATGCCCCTTCACGAAGCTCGACGTCGAGGCCGAAAAGCCGCATGCGGTGGGCAAGCTCGACGAGGCTGCCGTCGGCGATGAACCGCAGATGTCTCAGCGGCCGTTCCGGAAGGCGGGTGATGTCGGAAATATCGAACGACTCGAAAACCGGGTAGACGCTGACCAGATCGCCGTCCTGCAGTTCATGGCCGATCCCGACGGAATTGCCGTTCACAAGGACAAGATCGACATTGGCAGACGGAACGCCATAATATATCAAAATGTTTTCAACGATCGCCGGTTGTTCGAGGCGTGTTTCGACAGGCCTTTTTCGGAGGCCGACGCCGATGAAATCGTTCAGTTCCTCATAGAATCTGACTGTCACTCGTATCATAAAACGTCAGCGGCGATAGATGACGACCCTGCGTCTTCTGTCGCTAAGATGTGAGCATTCGAACAGGAGCGTCATGGTCGAGTTGTATTCCCGGCGCGCCTTTTCCAGGCAGACGGTATTGGCCTCGATATCACCGCGGAGGGCTTCGATATAGGCATCGAGGGCCGAGAGCATTTCCCCGATGCCCGCCATCGCGATATTCCCGTTCTCGTCCGCCAACGGAACCGGTATCCCATGTTCGACAAAAAAGATGATGATCTCGCCCGGAACAGCATAGGCCGCGTCATACACATGGCGCTGGAGCGTGCGTGAATATCGCGCAGCCTGCCGGAAGAGCCCGCTCTGCAGATGCACGACGTTTTCCAGGGTGCTCACGCGGCTGCCCAGCCGGGATGCCTGCTGATGCAACGATTGGAAGCGTGAACTGAAGATCTCGGCTTCGCCGTAGAGATCGGAATCCCTCTCTTCTTCGATCACAACGAACGACTCACGGCGGGAGCGGCGCGGTCTCCGCAAGTCCCGGTGTGGTCTGTCAGGCCGATGGTCGCGTCTGTCGCGATCATGGCGGGAAGCGACGGGAGGAGAAATCCGAGGCGGATGATGGGCGCCGGGGGTTCCCCGGGCAGGCCGACCGGAAAGCCCCGGGGCATCTTTCCCCGGGGGACGGGTTGATTCCTTCGGGTAAGATGGCGCCTGAGGAAGATGTCTTCCCCGAGCGTTCCGCATAAGCCGTTTGACCGTGACATTCGAAGGCGGTGAACGATGCTGCTTTTCTGCGCTCTGAATTTCCGGAAAATGCGGCCGTTGAGCATGAGGCATCGGTTTTCCCAAGCCCACGAATGCGAACAGAAAACAAAACAGGATGACGGCAAGGCCAATGAGCAGGCGTTGCGTACGCATACGGCGCTCCTTTCTCCGGGTGAGGCGCATGCCTGTCTTTCACCCAGACCGGAACGAACCATGTGAGCCCTCTCGAATCCATCCTCTCCTGTATTAAATATCGTCGATATTGGAAATTATGCAAAAATTTGAGCGCCGAATTCCCACAGAAAAATCGTTGCGGCACGTTCAGCCACATGTATGGAAAACAAGGTGAAAATCTGATTTCGAGCAGGCAATCAGCCAGCTATTGCGCTCCTGTTCTCCCGGGAGCAGGAACTCAACAGCCGCCAAGCCGATCAGGGGTGAGATTTTGAAATCAGAGCATGGTTTTTCTGAGTTCTTCTCCGCTTTTCGGGGACAGCCAGGCAGGAGGAATGTCGAACACTGTTTTCGCGCCGACGGCTTTTTCCGTAGCGAGGCGATGGGCGGCACGGGCGTAGGCGACAAGAACGTTTGCCGTGAATTCCGGGTTCGAGTCGAGTTTCAGGGAATACTCGATCAGGTGCTTTGCTCCCGCTTCGGTGGTGCCGCGCCTGAGAACGAAGCCGCCGTGCGGCATACGGCTGTGTTCTCGGTCAAGTTCCTCCTGAGTAACGAAATTCACGGTTGTATTATAGTCAGAAAAATAGTTCTGCATCGTTCTGATGTCATTCTCGATGCGTGCTTTGTCCGCCCCCGGTTCGGCAACCACATAGCAATGCCGTGTATGGCTCTGTCGCGGGGTAAGGTCCGGTGTCTCGCCGCCGCGCACGGCCTCGAGCGCCTCGGAAACGGGGACCGTATACTGTTTTCCATCAGCAACCCCCTCGATGCGTCTGATTGCGTCGGAGTGGCCCTGGCTGATTCCCTTGCCCCAGAAGGTGTAATCCTTCCCTTTTGGCAGGATGCAGTTGGCATACAGGCGGTTGAGCGAAAACATGCCGGGATCCCATCCCACGGAAATGATCGCGACGTTGCCTCCGCGGCGGGCGGCCTTGTCGACGGCGGTGAAGTATTCAGGAATCTTCGCATGGGTGTCGAAGCTGTCGACGGTGTTGAACAGGGCGGCGTATTTCGGTCCCTGTTCCGGGAGGTCGATTGCGCTTCCGCCGCACAGGATCAGTACATCGATGGAACCCTTCTTCATTTCGAGTATGTCGGTTCCATACACATTCACGCCCGGAGTTGCAATCTTGACGGCATCGGGCGCGCGGCGCGTGAAGACGGCCGCGAGCTCCATGTCGGGGTTCTGCCGGATCGCGAGCTCAACACCTTTTCCGAGATTGCCGTAGCCAAGAATTCCAATACGTGTTTTCTGCATCGAATGCTTCTCCTTCTGGGTGCCGCGTCAATCCCAAGTGAATCGTCTCACGGTCAGGCCGGGATATTTCCTGGGCGACTTGACCTGCAGGGGTACTTTGTCTACAACAGAAGAAACACCTTTTGCAACCGGAGCCCGACATGGACACGTTCAGATCGTTCGGCACCTATCTGCTCTTTGCTCTCCTGCTTGTTTTCAGCGCGAACCGGGGATACGCGGAGAGCCAGGATTTTCCCACCTTACACGCGGATGATCCCTACGCGAACACGAATTACCAGGGGTTCACGGATGATGACGATTCCTGGTATCAAACCGAAGACGAGACATCCTATCCCGGCTCCCCGGAAGCCGAACCGCCCCAGCCGCCTCCGCCTCCGCCCCCGCCCGTCGTTCCGCAGCCTCCCGTCCAATTGAATCAGAAAACAGTTCTGATCGGTCGTCCCCCGTATCTGAGCCTTTCGGAAATGATGCGCCATGTGGGCACGCTGTTCGCCTTTCTGAAGAAAGAGATGGGGGTGAAGGAGGTCCGCCTGGTGACGGGGCAGGATTACACCAGCGTTCTGGCCGCCCTCATCCGCGGAAAAATCGATTTTGCCTGGGTCGGCCCGATGGCATACGTTATCGGCAACGAAAAAGGGGACCTGATGCCGATCGCCAAGGCGCAGCACCAGGGCGGAGCTGCCTACCGCGGCGTCTTCATTACGTTGAAGAACGGCCGCGTTCTCGGTCTCGACGATATCCGCGGGAAAACCGTCGGTTTCGTCGACCCCGAATCCGCCAGCGGTTACCTGTATCCGCTCTATCTTCTGAAACGCCTGAAGATCGATCCGCACAAAGTCTGCAAGGTTCTCTTCCTGAAGAAGCACGACGCCGTCCTCGGCGCGGTTCTCGACGGAAAAATCGACGTCGGCGTCTGCCTCGAAGCCACACTGAAAACGATCAGCGACCCGAAACAACTCAATCGCATCCTCGTCCTGGGGAAAACCGACGAAGTGCCCTCCGACGTGATCGTCTGCCGGAAGGACTGCCCCGTCAATCTGCGCGAACGCTTTCTGGAAGCTCTCCTGAAGCGCACCGCCTCAGACGCCGCCGACCCTCTGCGACAGACGTTTGCTCCTGCCGAAGACGCAGACTTCCAGTCGGTTCAGGAAGTATGGAACGCCGTCCGGTCGATGATCCGCCACCCTTGACGGAAACATCGCCATTTCCCTACAATTTTGATTCGGCTTTGTGTTCATCTCCGGACGTTCTGAAATCATCTCGTTTCGAGCCATCTGTATGTTTTACCCCGATTGTGCTACGGTTATCGAGAAATCAAACCACGCGTGCCGACACCGGGAGGCATTCCGAATGAAACGCGGTTTTACGTTGATCGAGCTGCTTGTCGTCGTATCGATTCTTGCCATCTTGGGCAGCGCAGCTTTGCCCTACATTCAGTCGTATGTCGAGGAAGCTCGCATCGCCAAGGCCAAAACAGACCTCGAGGAAATTGCCAGGGCGCTGATGGTCTACGAAACTCGCGAAGGCACGTATACATCGGACAGCGTTTCACTTCTCACCGGCAGGTATCTCAACAAGGCGCCCGTAGATCCCTGGGGGAAGGCCTATGCTGTTTCAACCGAGTCCGGCAACGTGGTTTCCGGCGGCCCCGACAGGTCCTTCGCGAGCCCCGAAGACAATATCTTCTTTATCGTATCTCCCTCCCCTCACCCTCGTTCAGGTAAAGTGGCTCGACAAGAACAGTTCCGGCGCTGTCGACGCACAGAACGTCAACGACGAACTCCATCTCGTCTTCAGTCGCAAGATTTCGGCAACAGGCGCCGCAAACCTTTTCACCGGAGCCTGCCAGACAACACTGGACAAATGTTTCGAGATATCCACCGGAACGGTCGACAACAAAAGCAGTATTTCGGCCGTGGTCGAAGCGACGGCAGCGGACATAAAAATCGTGGCTTCGAGGACGCTGATTCTCAAGGTGAAGGACAACTCCCGCGACCTGTTCCTGGTCGGGAGTCACAAGATCACCGTCAAAGCCGACCACAACACCCTTCAGGACCTCGCAAACCCGCCGAATTACTGCATTTCCTCCCAGCCGGTCACGATCCTTCCCCAGTAATCCCGAGTCGCGCAAACCGGACGTTCCGGAATTTTGCCACGTACCGGCCATCCCGTCATATATCGGGAGAAATTGTTTACACCCGTTCATGAAACGACATATCATGGATAGAGAACCCCAAGAGGATCGGCCAGAGAGAAAACATCCATGAGAACTCACCCCGAACACGGTCTGGAACGGCTCCAGGCAGCCCTCGCCCCCCGCGGCATCCATTTCCTTAACCAGTCGGCACGAGGGAATTTCGGATGCTCGTGAAGGGCCCCCTTGGAATTCATCTGGATCTTCGGCCTGACTACAACAGCAGAAGTCAGCTGCAG
>JAKQOH010000141.1 GCA_029565415.1 Candidatus Rifleibacteriota bacterium
ACGTTTCCCGATCGCCCGGTTGTGATCCGCACCCTCGACCTCGGCGCCGACAAGGTGCCGGGCATGATGGAAAGCGTCTTCAGCGATTTCACCAATCCTGAACTCGGGCTCCGGAGCATTCGCGTCAGCCTGCACGATAAAGAGCGATTCAAAAAGCAGCTGCGGGCGATCCTGCGGGCTGCGGTCCACGGCGATATCCGCGTGATGTTTCCGCTCATTTCCTCGCTCAGTGAGCTGCGCGAGGCCAAAAGCGTCCTCCGGGACGTGGCGGAAGATTTACTAGAAGAACAAATCGTTCACCGGGCCGATATTCCGGTAGGTATGATGGTCGAGGTTCCATCAGCTGCCCTGATGGCTTCGGAGTTCGCCAAAGAGGTCTCGTTCTTCTCCATCGGCACGAACGACCTGATTCAGTATACTCTGGCAGCCGATCGTTCCGATCCGGCGGTCGCGCGGTACTACAACTCCGCCGATCCGGCGATTCTTCGGACGATCAAGATGGTGGCCGAAGCTGCGGCGAAGGCCAAGATCGGCGTCACAATCTGCGGTCAGATGTGCTCTGACCCTCGATTCGTGCCGCTGTTTCTGGGTTTGGGGATTGAGCGCCTGAGCGTGACCCCTCAAGCCATCCCTGAGATCAAGGACCTCATTCGACATCTGACCACCCGCAAGGCGTGGGAAATTGCCGTCCAAGCGTCCGAGATGGATCTGGCTCGTGAAATCGACCAGTTCCTTCTGGGCGAAGTGAAAAAAATGTTGGCGACCGGTGACGAGGAAGAGTGACCGCCCTGGTTCACGACGCCTTTCACCGCGCCATTCTGGATTCAGTGTTTGCGAACAAAGTGCTCGTCAAAGAAATCAGCGTGAATCAAATCCCCCCTGCATTCGCCCTCTCCTTCGCCGGTTGTTTGCCAACCCGGGCGGGGATTGGCGCGGGGATACGGGACCTTCCGCTGATCACGAGCTGGTTGCAGAGTTCCCCTGACCAGGAGCAGATTCTTCTCATTGATGTTTCAGTCTCCCATGGATCATGGGCTGAAGCAGCTGTGGATTACACCCGGCCGACTGCGTTTTTTTGCAGTCAGTTTGTTGGGAATCCACAGCGGGAAACGCTCCGGGAATTTCCACCAGCTGGGTGTCCTGCCCTCGCTCTCCGAATGGCGGAGCATCGAGGCTCGGAGTCGGTGATGCCGTGGCATGATGTTCGCCTTTCCCCTCGAAAGGCCACTCATGAAAAAAGAGATGTTGATCAACGTGATCCAGCCGGAAGAATGCCGGATCGCCATCGTGGAAGACGGTGTTCTCGAGGAGCTCTATGTTGAGCGCTCCAGCCAGGAACTGATCGTCGGGAATATTTACAAGGGCCGCGTCGTCAACATCGAATCGAGCATCCAGGCGGTGTTCGTCGACTTTGGCATCGGACGTAACGGCTTTCTTCACGTCAGTGATGTCGAACACCAGTATTACAAGCACCTCGTTCCCGAGCAGGAACGATCGGGCCGCGGTCGCGAAAAAATCAACGAACGCAGCGTCCGCAACAAGCCGCCGATTCAAGATATTTTCCAGCGCGGCAGCGAAGTCCTGATCCAGGTCATCAAGGAAGGGATCGGAACCAAGGGGCCGACCCTCTCAACCTACGTCAGCATCCCGGGCCGCTATCTGGTCCTGATGCCCGGTCTGCAGCGTCTGGGCGTCAGCCGTAAGATCGAGGACGAGGATGTCCGCCGCCGGCTGCGTCAAAGCTTGCGCGAGATCGTTCCGCCGGAGGGGTTGGGCTTCATCGTTCGTACTGCGGGGGTCGACCGCTCGACGGCCGATCTCCATCGTGACATG
>JAKQOH010000143.1 GCA_029565415.1 Candidatus Rifleibacteriota bacterium
TACCAGCAGGGCGAGTTCGAAAAGGCCGAGGCGCTGCTCTCGCTTGCCCGTCAGTATGGTGCCCTGACTCCCGATCAGCGCCGCCAGGTCGAGGAAATGACAGGCGCCGCCCGCTACTGGATCGGCAAGAAGAAGGCCGAAGACGCTGAAAAGACCGTCCGCCGCGAGGTGAAGGAAGGTTCGTATATCAACAAGGATATCAGGGTGGAGGATGTCACGGGAAATCCCACCGCCTACATCGGCCAGGCCGTCGAGTGGGCCGGAGCGGCCGCCTTCAGCGATGAATACCGGGGCAACGAGCGCTACTTCGTCAATACGAACTCCAGCGTCAACGCCGATTCGAACATGAACTACACGTTCGGCATCGTCTTCCCGAAAAGCCTGCCGAACGATCCCCGGGTGAGCGTGTATTCGAGCATACGGGTCAAGGGAAAGATCATCAAACTCGAAAAGATCATGAACACCTTCACGTCCGTGCAGAGCTCACGGCCCCAGCCGATCGTCGAAGCCTCCGAGGTCTCCTTCTCCCGCGAAAACTACCCAGAAGATTTGAATATTCGCTACTATTGATATTCTGCGGCCGCCCCAAACGCGCCGGGCCGATGTGAAAATCCTCACCGTGTTCCCGTAGGGGCGGGTTTCAAACCCGCCCCCCTACGGACGGTTGCGGCGGAATGAGACGGTTCTCGAGCGGCTGTGGGTGGGATCGGTATCGTTGCGGGCGAGTTGATATCGTGAGATATCCTCGAGATCGTGGCGCGTGAACCCGTCGGCTTCAAACAGCGCCGGGTTCCACGTGTCGGCATTGCCGCACTCGCCGCCCTCGGCCTCGCCGATGAGAATATACTCGCGAACCGACGGATGCTGACGGATCAGATACGTCCAGTCTCCGATCGGCATCCAGCTCCAGATAACGAGTTCCGGCTCATATTTCTTCAAAGCCCCGATCAGATCCAGCCGCTCGACCGGAAATACCGTCTCGATATTCCACGACCCGTTGTCGGTCGCCACGACGCGAATCTGCCGCGGATGCGCCCCTTTCTCCTTCCGGCGCCGGAAAACCCGATGAATGGCCTCCGACAGATATTTCGCCAGTCGCCCATCCCCAGCCCCGACCTCGAGAACACTCGTATAACCCGTATCCACTACGTACGCCGCCAGCGTATTGACATGCGTGCGATTGAACACCTCGAACACCGGCCGCGTCTTGTGGATGAACAGTTGGTCACGTTCCTTCTGCGACAACGCCCGAAACGCCTGAACGGCCTCTTCATACGAGGGAAAATAGTTTCGTTGCAGGATGGTTTGCGCTGTAAATTGTCCAATGATCATGCTTCTCACAATGTGCATGTATATTGATAAAAACCGCCGGGTGTTTCCACCCGGCGGGAGAAAGAACAGTATATGTTAAGTAATACTATTATTGCTTTTCAAACAACACGGAACCCGAAGGAGACTCCTCCCCGGGGTTGTCTGTTTCAACAGTTCCTGAAAATACTTGCTTGCCGTTTAATTGAAAGATAGAGCCATAAATTACGATTTCATTGTCGCGGCTTTCGGGAGATGTTGCTGAGCGACTTGGTGATTTTGCATAGATGAGGGCAGGAATATGTTCGCCAGCGGCAACAGGAAGATTGCCATCAGCTATCATAAATCCCGTATAATCGGTTGCGCCTTCCGGATCAGTAACATTCGTTATCAGACCAGAGCTATTCACATTGATCAAATCCCCGATAAGAGCCCCTTGGGAACCGATCCAAGTTCCTTGACAAGCTTCAGGATAACTAATTTTCTTAATTGTGCCAGATTCTACAACTTGTTGCGTGCTGATATTTTTTGCACTGTAGGTTCCAGCTGTCGGGCTTGTTAATGTTCCTGTCGCGGTGATCGAGGTGTTTGCAACCGTCAAATTTGTTGTAT
>JAKQOH010000167.1 GCA_029565415.1 Candidatus Rifleibacteriota bacterium
AGACCAGATCGAGCGGGGAGACCTGATCCGCCCCCCCGGCGCCCTCGACGAGGCCGCCTTCCGGCAGAAGTGCATCCGGTGCCTCCAGTGCGTCCGTATCTGCGCCTCGAACGGCGGCTGCCTCCAGCCCGACGGACTCGCTCACGGTCTTTCCGGGCTCTGGGCCCCCGCGGCCAACATGCGCACCGGCTACTGCGAGTACAACTGCAATCTGTGTGGAAACGTCTGCCCGACCGGGGCGATCCGCCGCCAGACCCTGACGGAAAAGCAGAAGAAGCCGCTCGGTCGCGCCGTATTCGACAAGAATTTCTGTATTCCCCACCGCCGCAACGAGGACTGTCTTGTCTGCGAGGAACACTGCCCCGTTCCCGACAAGGCGATCCGGTTCGAGATCCGTGAAGGCCTGGCCCCCGACGGCACGAAGCACCTCGTCAAATACCCGTATGTTGTTCCCGACAAGTGCGTCGGGTGCGGCATCTGCGAGCACAAATGCCCCCTGCCCGGCCGGCCCGGCATCTTCGTGGCGAACGAAAAGAAGCTCTGACCGGGCGAACGGGCATTCCGTCCGACATTCCATATATTTACTACAATAGGAGACCGCATCATGGCCGGCGACTGCAAATCGAAGAATCTCTCCCGCTGCACCTGCACGTATGAGCCCTGCCCACGCAAGGGGATCTGCTGCGAATGTATCGCCTATCACCGTAGCCACGGCGAAGCTCCCGGCTGCCTGTTCACGAAGGCCGGGGAAGCGACGTATGACCGGAGCATCGCGCACCTGATCGAAGACCGGAAACGCGGTTGAAACGCCCGCAAAAAACGCCGCCGCCCCATCCCGGGACGGCGGCGTTTTTTTGAACCTCAGGCCGTTGTTTTGAGGGTTTCGGCAATGCGCAGCAGGACGGCGCGGCGCTTGTCCTCGTCGGTCTGGGTGCGCATGAACTCGGCAAGCTGCAGCATCAGGCCGGCATACACGTTGTAAGAATCGACCTTCGGCGCTTCCGGGACGACGACCGGAGCCGCCTTCTCGACCGGTGGGAGCGCGGCGAGATCGAACGTCTGCCCGAGCGCCGGCACTTCCACGGCAAACCCCTTGAGGGCGCGGATCTTCCCGGCAAGCTCGGTGCGGGCATCGTCTTCCCCGTGAACGACGAATACACGGTCACGTACGGCGGAGATCTTCGAGACCCATTCCAGAAGACCGTTCTGATCGGCATGTCCCGAGTATCCCGACATATCGGCGATCCTGGCCTTCACGGCAACTTCCTCGCCATGGATACGCACGGTTTTCTCGCCGTCGAGGAGCAGGCGCCCGAGGGTGCCCTCAGCCTGGTAGCCGACGAACAGGACCGTGTTCTGCGGCTTCCAGAGCTGATGTTTGAGGTGATGCTTGATGCGGCCTGCGTCACACATGCCGCTGGAGGACATGATGATGGCTCCCCGGGCGTTGTTGAGCGCCTTTGACTCCTCTGCCGAACGGGTGAACCGGAAGTGACTCGCATCGAACAGCTTGCCGCGCTTCTTGAGGAGATTCGTCGCATCCTCGTCATACAACTCGGGATACTTGGCGAACACCTTGGTGGAATCGCTGGCGAGCGGGGAGTCGACGGTCACCTGGAGTTCAGGGATTTTCTTGTTTTCCATCAGGATCGTGAGATCGTGCATCAGATCCTGGGTGCGCTCGACGGCGAATGCCGGAATGATGAGGTTCCCCCCGCGCTTCACGGTGTCGTTCACGACCTTCGCGAGCTGGTTCAGCCGCGCTTCCTTGTCATCGGGCGGCCGCACGCGGTTGCCGTAGGTGGACTCGACGAGCAGGAAATCCATTTCCGAAGCATATTCCGGGTCCTTGATGATCGGATGGTCTTTCGAGCCGAGATCGCCGGAAAACACGATCCGTTTGTCGATGCCGTCGCGCTGAACCCGGACATCGAGGAAGGACGAGCCGAGCAGGTGGCCGGCGTTCCTAAACAACACGGTGATTCCGGGAGCGGGTGTGGCCTGGTCCCCTTCTTTCACCGATTTCATCAGCTTCAAGGTTGCGGTGGCATCCTCTTCGGTATAGATCGGCTGGAGCTCCTCGAGACCTTTACGTTCATTCCGCCGGTTCTTGAGGGCAACTTCGGATTCCTGGATGCGCGCCGAGTCTGGGAGCATGTAGGCCATCAGATCGACGGTCGGGCCGGTTCCCCAGATGGTGCCGGAAAAGCCGTGCTTCACGAGTTTCGGCAGCAGGCCGGTATGGTCGATATGGGCATGAGTCACGAGAACGAAGTCGATTTCGGCAGGCTTGAAGGGGAATGCGCCGTAGTTGCGCTCCCGCAGGGTCTTGCTTCCCTGGAACATCCCGCAGTCGACGAGAAACCGGACATCGCCGGTCTCGACTTCGTAGCAGGAGCCCGTGACGCAGCCAGCCGCGCCATGAAACGTGATCTTCATCGTGTTCCTCTCCTTGGGCAAGTTTTTCCCATCATAGCAGAACCCAGCCTCGCTGGAAACGCGGAATCCGGGAAAAAGAAACACCGCGCGCACTGTTATATTGCACGCAATATATAGTTCAAAAATCGCAGGGGATTCAGGACCGGATCACGGTCTTGACGGGGATCTTCTTCTTTTTCGCGTATTCGAGCAGCTTCTCCCGCCGCATCGGGTGCCGGACGGAAAACGGATGGGCGTGGCCCTCGAGGGTGTAGGACATCTCGACGATCGTGTGATACAGGTTGTACACGACCGTAACGCCGATGATGTCGCCCTCCTCGGTGGGGTCGAAGCTTTTGGGAATATGGCCGACGAGGCCATATCGCCCTTTCGCGATCAGGTAGACATGGCTTTGCAGCTTCGGGCCGAGGGCCTTGAACTCGTCGGGCAGCAAGGGGATGTACGTGAACACGGTGCCCAGATCCCCGTCGTCAAGCTGGACAGCCCAAGGCCTCGCGAACTCTTTCAGGGAAAGGGCTTCGCGGATCTGCTCGAAGATTTCGTTGGAGAGGGGTTTTGCGGCCATGGCGTGCATTCTAGGGCAACGGGCGATTGCATGCAAGAAAAAAAAACCGAAGCTGACCCGGGGAACAACTTCTGGTAGAGTGGTATGCCCCTGTTCCGGGGCCCATTCTCTTGTCGGAGTATCAACGTGAATCAGCCTTCTGCCGCATCCGAAGCCCAGCAGCATGCACCCGAGGTGATCGATTACGACACCACGTTCCGGCTCACGCCGCGCGCGGTTTTCACCGGCATGCTCCTCGGCGGCTTCATGAGCCTGTCGAATCTGTATGTTGCGCTCAAAACGGGCTGGAGTATCGGCGTCTCGATCACGGCCGGCATTCTCGGCTTTGCCTTGTTCGCGTTTCTCCACCGCGTGGGGTTCGTCAAAACGCCGCTCGACTTGCAGGAAAACAACTATCTCAAATCCGTTGCCAGCGCAGCAGGCTACATGACCGGCGGCGGCACCGTCGCGGCAATTCCGGCCCTGATGATGCTCACCGGCGAGACGATGGACCACTGGACCATGTTCTTCTGGATCACCTCGATTGCGATGATGGGCGTCATCATGGCGATCCCGATGAAGCAGCAGATGATCAACGTCGAGAAGCTGCGGTTTCCGACGGGCATCGCTGCCGCCGAAACCCTCCAGGCTCTTCACAGCAAGGGCAGCGAAGGACAGGAGAAGGCGAAGCTGCTCGGCATCGGGGGCATCGCAGGCGCGGTCGTGGCGTTCCTGCGCGATTTCAAGACCTCGTTCATGCCCTGGAACCTGCCGGAAAAACTGAAGATTCCCTACGTCACCCTCGCCGGCCAGCCGCTCGAAAAGTTCACCCTCTCCTTCGAGGGCAGCCTCATCATGATCGGCGCCGGCGCCATCATGGGCTTCCGGGCCGCCTGGAGCATGCTTCTGGGAGCGCTGATCAACTTTGCCGTTCTCGCTCCGATGCTCTACACGAGCGGCATCATCGATCCGAAACTCGGCTACAAGAACATCGTGGCCTGGAGCGTCTGGTTCGGCTCGGCGATGATCCTCACCAGCGGCCTGCTCGCCTTCGCCTTCCAGTGGAAATCCGTGCTGCGCGCCCTCAAGAGTGTCACCTCGGCGTTCACGGGGAAAAAGGCCGATGCGGCGTTCGAGAAGGAAGTGCCGATGCTCTGGTTCTTCATCGGCATGCTCATCTTCACCCCGATCGTCGTCTACCTCGAACATCTTTTCTTCGGCATCAAATACTGGATGGGCTTCCTTTCGGTCGTTCTGGGCTTCTTCATCGCGATCGTCGCCTGCCGCGCCACCGGCGAAACCGACACGACGCCCACCGGCGCCCTGGGAAAGATCACCCAGATCACGTATGGCATCCTCGATCCCGGCAACGTCACGACCAACCTGATGACGGCCAACGTCACGGGTGGCGTCGGTCTGCACTCGGCTGATCTTCTGACTGACCTCAAGACCGGCTACATTCTGAAAGCTGATCCCAAGCAGCAGTTCTGGGCCCAGTTCTTCGGGGTCGTCGCCGGATCGCTGTTCGTCGTGCCCGCCTACAATCTGCTGATTCCGACCGCCGACGTCCTCGGCACCGACCAGTGGCCCGCCCCTGGCGCCCAGACATGGAAAGGCGTCGCGCAGATGCTGGCACAGGGCTTCTCCACCCTGCACTGGTCGGCCCAGCTCTCCCTGCTCATCGGCGGCATTCTCGGCATCCTGATCGTGCTGGCCGAGCGCAAATGGCCGGAATACCGCAAATACATCCCGTCCGCGACCGGCCTCGGCCTCGCGTTCACGACCCCCGCCTTCAACACCATCTCGATGTTCATCGGCGCCTGCATCACGCTCTTCCTCGAACGGCGCGACAAGGATATCGCCGAGAAGGCCGTCGTCCCCGTCAGCTCCGGCTTCATCGCCGGGGAAAGCCTGATCGGCGTTCTCATCGCCGCCCTGGCCGTCATCGGCATCGTGAAATAGTGATTGCGATATAAAAAAAGCGCCCCGGTCATGGGGCGCTTTTTTTATCGCTGAATGAGCTCATTCGAACGGGTCGAAGATGCGCTCGACGCGAGCGTCAATGCGGCAGGTGACCTCGTAGGTGATCGTGCCGAGCTTGTCTGCCCATTCCTGCGCGGTGATCGACTCGTCGCCCTGGGAGCCGATCAGCACGACCTCATCACCGACCTGGGCATGGGTGCGCGGTCCGAGGCAGGCCATGCTCTGGTCCATGCAGACACGGCCGACGATCGGGTGGGACTTGCCGCCCACGAGCACCCGGCCCTGGTTCGACCAGAGCCGGTTCAGGCCGTCGGCATACCCGGCCGGGAACGTCGCGATCCACGAATCCTCGGGCGCGACCCAGGTGCGGCCGTACCCGATCGAGGTGCCCTTCGTGACCTTCTTGAGGAAGGAGATGCGGGTCACGAACGAGAGTCCGGGCCGCAGCGGGATCGTCTGCGGCGTGTCTTTCGACGGATAGAAACCGTAGATCATGATGCCCGGCCGCACCAGGTCGAACCAGCCCTCGGGATGGCCGAGCACGGCGCCGGAGTTCGAACAGTGGACGAGCGGAATACGCCCGTGAATGCGCTTTTCGACCGAGTCGACGGCCTTGCGGAAGTTGGCGATCTGGCGGTCCGTAAACGTGGGGGTCGGCTCATCGCTGACCGGGAGATGGGTGAACACGCCTTCGAGCACGAGATTCGTCCATTCGTTCACGATCAGGCCGGCGATCTCGGGCGCCTCTTCCGGCTGGCAACCAATGCGGCCCATTCCCGTGTCGAGCTTCAGATGCACGTTCACGCGTTTCCTAAGGCGGCCGGCGGCCTCGTTCAGGGCTTTCAGGTTCTCCCGGTCGCACACCGTGACCGAAAGACCGCTCTCGATCGCCGCATCCATCTCTTCGGGGAAGCAGGGGCTGAGCTTGAGGATCGGAAGCCGGATTCCCGCCCGGCGCAGCTGGATGCCCTCCGGAACCGTGGCGACGGCCAGCCAGTCGATGCCGATCTTTTCGGCCATCTTCGAGACCTCGACGGCCCCATGACCGTAGGCATTCGCCTTCACGGCGATCATGATCTTGCGGTCCGGCCCGACGGCGCGGCGGATGCCGTCGAGATTGTAACGGATATTCTGCAGGTGGATGCGGGCGTGTGTCTGATACAGCATCTCAGGCTCCTTTGATGACGACCTTGTGGACGTAGGGCGAGGTGCTCAGCGCGAGCAGGGCGCCGTATCCCGGGTAGAACGGAACCGTCGAGCCGATGTCGATTGGCTGCCGGGCCTCCTCGACGTCGAGCAGCAGGTGATCGCTCGACCCGCCGAGCACGATGATCTTCTCGTCGACAGGGGTGATGCCGTCCACGACGACATCCTGCCGACCCATATTCAGGATGGCCCGGCGGCGCAGCCCCCGATCGACGAACTCCTGGGTGCCCCCGAACGCATCCTGGCCGCGATCGCCGATCGGCACGGAAGGCTTGCGCTCGATCTCGATCACCTCGCCGACGCCGATCATCGTGTCCTGCCTTGTGCCAGGCCAGGGAGAACGGTCGATGACATTCCGGCCAAGGATGATCGCCTCGCCGACCCGGAAATGGTTGATCCCGTGCGGCATCCGGCCCGAAGCCAGCAGAGGAAGCCCTGAGCTGTTGCCGCCGGAAAGGACGGGTAGCTCGAGCCCCGATTCACGACGGCACTCCTCGCGGGTTTTGAGAAGCAGGTTCATGTTCATTTCCGACGGCATGACGCCGCCGTAACAGGCGAGATTGCAGCCGAGGCCGATGACCTCGAT
>JAKQOH010000175.1 GCA_029565415.1 Candidatus Rifleibacteriota bacterium
TGTATCCCGGTGGTCGGCCAGGTCGTCGCGGCCATCACCCTCGCCTGGATGATCCTGACGACGGTCGGCGACATCATCGGCGAGCACAACAAGAAGTGGAAGGAAGCCTACCGGGCTTCCCACTGGTTCCTCATCCAGAACGACCCCGAGTACAAGTCGTTCTACGACAACCGCTCCAGCCTCCGGAAGGAGGAAAAGTCCGCCTCCCTGCTTCTGGCCGAGCGCGACTACGGGGAGTTCATCGCCGAGCAGAAGCCCGAGTCGGATGAGGACAAGAAGCAGTATGAAGCCGGCAAGGCCGTGTTCACCGAGCTCGAAAAGCAGGGCGTCCTGATGACCTACTATAACCAGACCGGCTTCACCCTGCCCGACTTCGACATGGCGCGCCTCATGGATCTCTGGCACAAGAAGGCCGACTTCATGTCCTGGAAGCCGAACGAAAAGGAAGCCAAGGAAGAGAAAGAGCGCGGCTTCTTCGGCACCATCGGCCACGTGCTCAACCCCATGACCTACGTCACCTGGGTCGGCAACAAGATCGACTCGGCGGGCTACCAGAAAGAGATCAAGAACGGTGACATCAAGCGGGTCTTCTTCAATCCCGACTACGTGCTGGTGAAGAAGTACAAGAACTTCCTGATGGCCAAGAATTTCAAGGGCGGGATCTACGACGCTGTTGGCCTGCGCATCGAGCAGTCCCCGTTCAACTACATCTATCTGCTCGGCATCGACACCGGCGCCTACAACGAGGATCTGCTGAAACAGTCTCTCGATGCTGATGCCTTCATCATCGGCTCGAAGGAGATGATGTATTTCGCCAAGCAGATGGAAACGGCCTTCGAGAGCATGAAAAAGGCCATGAAGGAGAACGACAAGGTCATCGAGCAGATCGCGAAGAAGGATCTCGAGCACACCCGCGAAATCCGCGAGGCGCTTCAGAAGCTGCTCGAAGCCTACAAGTCTGATCCCGACGAGATCCATACCGGCCTCTATGACAAGTGCCACGACGCGTTCGGCTGGCAGATCTCGGACCGCAAGCTCAAGACCCCGCGCGCGATGATCGACCGGTACAAGGCCCAGCTGGAAGAGATTCTCGCCTACGTGCCGATCAGCATCTCCCAGAAGGCCGCCGAGCTCGTCCTGATCATCCAGACCGTGAAGCACAACCTCGACACCGCCAAGCTGGCCAACGAGCTTGGCGCCGAGAAGAACGAGGTCCTGAATGCCGACTTCGACAAGGATTTCACGAACGACGCGATTCGCCGGTATCTGAAGGAAGGCACCTTCCTCGATGTGAAGGGCTCGTCCGGTTTCCTCGGCGCCGACTGGCTGAGCGGCATCTATCCCGCCTGGGAGGAGCTGAGAAAACATACGAATCTCTATATGGACCAGGTGAAGAAGCTCTCCTCGCTCGCCGACCGGTCGAACTCCGACACCCGCGACGGCTTCCTCGGCATCGACCACCACGTCATGCCGCCGAAGGAGCTGCTGCAGGAGCTGAACCAGGAGATCGAGGCCCTGAAGGACGTTCTCGAAGCCTGGGATGAAGCCAAGGACCAGCTCGACATCAAGGTCGCCACCAGCGAGAACCCCGATCTGTACAAGGGCGTCTTCAAGGATGGCGGCTTCCAGCCGGTCTGCGACACCGAAGCCATGGATACGAACAACCCGGTGCTGATGCCGATGAACCAGTAATTCCGTTCGTTCCGATCAGAAAACCGGCCGAAGGCGATCGCCTTCGGCCGGTTGTTTCGTCAAGGAGTGCCCGTCACTCCGCCTTCAGGTTCGACAGCGCCTCATCGGCGGCGGTCTGAACCCCCGGATCGGGATCGAGGCTGGCCTCTTCCAGCAACAGCTCGGCTTCTGAGGCGACGGATTTCATCCCGCCCAGAGCCCGGATGAGACGGATACGGCGTTCAGGATCGGGATCGGGCAGCCGCTCACGGATCAACGGGAGAGCCTGATCCGCATACAGGGCGAGTTCTTCGACCGCCTTGCCGGTCATCGCCGGATCCTCTTCGAACAGCCGGTCCACCATTGCCTGCAAGAGAGCATCCGAAAGCGGGGTTCGCTCGTTCGCGGATTCAGGACCCGAAACGGCAGGGGCCGCCGTCTCTCCGGACGGGGCATCCGTAGGCTGTTCTGCAGGAGCAGGAGCCGAAACAGGCTCCTCGGCGCTGGCGGTCGAGGGCGACGACGCCACGGTTGCGGATGCCGGGAGGGCGAGAGGCTGGACGGCTGCAGGTGCGGAAGCGGGCACGGGCTTGCGCGCGGCCCGGGATGGCACGCCGTTGGGCTTGGGAGCAGTCTTGGGGGCGGCCGGCGGCATCGGCCGGAGCTCGGTCGGATCGGGGGTCTCCTGTCCGGTTGCGTATGGGTCATCCGCCGCGGAAGTCACGGCCGTAGCCCCGGCCGGCGCGGCGGCAGGCTCGAGATGCGCCTGGCGCATCAGCTCCGCGAACTCGGCCGCCCGGGCCGAGTCGGCCTGGAGAAGCCCCTGGTAGGCATCCTGCGCCTCTTTCGCGCGTTTCACCCCGAGACCGAGGCGACCGAGGGCGAACCAGGCTTCGGCATCCTGCGGATCCAGCCGGACGGCTTCACGATAGGCCTTGAACGCATCATCGTTCCGCTGGCCCGCGGCGTGGATGTCACCAGAGATCTTGTGCGGCCTGGAACTTCCGGGAGCGAGTGCCGTAGCCTTCACCAGATCCCCCGAGGCCAGATCGGACCGCCCGAGCCGGACATGCAGCTCCGCGGTCTGGCACCAGAGATCGGCGAGCGCGGCGGGGTCGTATTCCTGCTGTTCGGCGAGCGGCAGTCCCGACTCATACATTTCGGCGGCCTTTTCCGGGATATTGATATCGATATATATTTCAGCAAGTTCCAGCCAGGCTTCGACGATCGAGGAGTCGACGCCGAGCGTCTGTTTGTAGAGTTCGATCGCTTCGCCGTTCTTCCCCTTCTCCCGCATCGTCCGGGCTTTCTGGAGAAGCTTCGCTGCTGCAGAGGAAAGCTTCTGCTGGCTGGGAGCGGAAGTGAAACTCTTCGCCTTCTTTTTCTTGCCCCAGGCCTCGGCCGGAGCGGGTGCTGCGACGAACGAAACACCGCAGGCGAAAACCAGCGCCACCCCCAGGAGGGGATGGCGCCTGTTTCCGCTTCTGCCGGACGAGCGGATGCTGTTGTTCATCATTCCCGCTTCCCTGCGGCTTTTGCCGCAAGAGCCGCCAGGATCTTCTCGGCCGTGAAGGGAGGGCGGGTGAGTCGCACGCCGATCGCATCCCGGATGGCGTTGCCGATCGCCGGCAGCGGTCCGTTGATGCAGATTTCACTGACGCTTTTCGCCCCATAGGGGCCGGTCGGCTCGTAGGTCGGTACCAGGAACGTCTTCAGTTCGGGCATATCCGCCGCGCTGAAGATTTTATAGTTTTTGAAATTCGGATTCAGCACCCGGCCCTTCTCGTCGAAGTAGAACTGTTCGGCAAGGGCGAAGCTGATCCCGTTGAGAACGCCGCCCTGGGTCTGCCCGTCGGCGAGCTGCGGGTTGATCGCGGTGCCGCAGTCGACGGCCGCCACGTATTTGATCACCTTCACCTCGCCCGTCTCGATGTCGACCTCGACTTCGGCGAAATGCGCCGAGAACGGGGGCGGCGAGGCATGGGTCACGTGGCTGCCGATGGCCGCGATCTGGAACTGGTTGCCCTCATACATCGCATACCGGCAGATCTGGGCGAAGCTGAACCGGGATTTCGGATTCCTGCCCCAGGCGAACCTGTTCCCGATCGTGACGTTCTCGACCGGCTCGTTCAGCATCGAGGCCGCAACGGCCCTGATCTGGTCACGCACCTGCTCGGCGGCGCGGATGACCGCCCCGCCCGAGAGATACGTGGTCGAGCTTGCATAAGCACCGGTATCGAACGGGGTGAAGTCGGTGTCGGAACTCGTGACGATGATGTCGGTCTGGTCGCAGCCGAGCGTCTCGGCAGCGATCTGGGCGAGAATCGTGTCGGAGCCGGTTCCGAGATCGGTGGCGCCCAGCAGCAGGTTGAACGAACCGTCGTCGTTCATCTTGATGAACGCCGAGCCCATGTCGATCTCGGGGATCGAGCTGCCCTGCATCAGAATGCACATGCCGATGCCGCGGCGCTTGGGACCGTAGCCGGGCTTGCCGCGCTTGTTCTTCCAGCCGATCTCCTTCGCCCCGATCTCGATGCACTTCGAGAGGCCGCACGAGCCGATCCGCATGTCGACGCCCGCGCGCCCCTCGCCGAGCGCCTTGAACACCGGAGAGGTCTCGCCTTCCCGGATGTGGTTCTTCGTGCGGAACTCCAGCGGATCCATGCCGATCGCGGCGGCCATCTCGTCCATCTGGGACTCCATCGCGAACGCGGCCTGGGTCGCACCGTAGCCGCGATACGCCCCACAGACGGGCAGGTTGGTGTAGACGGTGTCGCCGATGAACTCGACGTTGTTCGCCTTGTACAGCGGCAGAACCTTCGAACCGCAGTTCGACATGACCGTGAGCGCGTGGCTGCCGTAGGCGCCGGTGTTGCTCAGGATCTTCATCGAAATGCCGGTGATCGTGCCGTTCTTCTTCACGCCGGTCTTGATCGTGATGATCATCGGGTGGCGGGTGCGGGACGAGACAAACTCCTCTTCACGCGTCAGTTCCCACCGGGCGGGCCGCCGGGTCGCGAGGGTGACGAAGCCGCACACGTCCTCGAGCAGAACCTCCTGCTTCGATCCGAAGCCGCCGCCGATCCGGGGCTTGATGACACGGACCTTCTTGATCGGGATGCCGAGCGTCTGGGCCGTGATGCGGCGAGAATGGAACGGCACCTGGGTCGAGACACGCAGGGTCAGCCGGTCGCTCTCGTCGAGATAACTGAGGCAGGTATGGGGCTCGAGAGCGCAGTGTTGGGCATAGTGGGTGTGATATTTCCGTTCGAGCACGACGTCGGCGTCCTTGAAGGCCTTCTGGAGATCGCCGAATCTGGCATCGACGTGGGCGCAGTGGTTGTGCATCGCGTCATAGAACGCCGGGATCGGCATCTTCGCCTCGGGCTCGTCGTGGATGACCGGCGCCCCTTTGTCCATGGCCTTCTCGGGGTCGAGGATGGCGGGCAGCACCTCATACTCGACCCTGATCAGCCTGCAGGCATCGACGGCAGCCTCGAGGGTCTCGGCGGCAACGATCGCGACGCGGTCGCCGACGAAACGGACCTTGCTGTCGAGCAGGAACGTATCGTAGGGCGAGGGCTCGGGATACCCCTGCCCGGCCGTGGTCCGGGCCACGCGGGGCACATCCTGCCAGGTCCAGACGCCGACGACGCCGGGGAGCTTCTTCGCCTCGGCCGTGTCGATGTTCCTGATACGGGCATGGGCATGGGGACTCGTCAGCACTTTGATATGCAGCATGTCCGGCATATCATAGTCACCGGCATATTTCTGCGTGCCGCACACCAGGCCGTAGCCGTCGATCTTCTCGCAACTGTGGTTGACGACGCTGAATGCATCGGGCCTATCAAAGGCGAACACCGGTTCGGGAATCGGCGAAGCCTTGCTGATGACGACCTTCGCGGCCGGCTCGGTCTTGACCGGCTTGTCGGCTTTCACCGGCCTGACGGTGGGCTTCGCGATCTTCGAGGCCTTGGCAGTCTTCGCCGGTTTGTCGGCGGATTTCACGATCTTCGGGGCCTTGGCAGGCTTCACCGGTTTGACGGCGGGCTTCGCGATCTTCGGGGCCTTGGCAGTCTTCGCCGGCTTGACGGCAGGTGCCGCGGCTTTCGCGGGCTTGACGATCGGTTTGACGGCCTTCGATGCGTTGGCGACCGTCACCGGCTTGACGACGGACTTCACGGGTTTCACCGGCTTCTTCGGCACGACGACGGATGTGACGGGTTTCACTGTCACGGCCGGTTTGACGGGCTTGACTGCCTGAGCGATCGGTTTGACGACGGACTTCACGGGTTTCGCCGGCTTGTCCGCTTTTGCGGCCGGCTTGACGGCCGGCTTGGGAGAATTGGCCACAGGTTTCACCATGGACGCGGCGGATTTCTTCGGCTTCGCGACGGATTTCACGACCTTCTTCATGCCTTTTTCCCTCCCGAGGCGACGTCCAGAACGGCTTCGATACGCTTGACATACCCGGTGCAGCGGCAGAGATTCCCGTCGAGGGCTTCCCTGACCTCTTCTTCGGTCGGGTGCGGATTCGTGTCGAGCAAGGCCTTGGCGGCGATCAGCGAGCCGGGGTTGCAGTAGCCGCACTGGGTGGCACCATGTTTGACGAAAGCGGTCTGGAGAGGATGCGGATGGTCGGGGGTCCCGAGGCCTTCGGCGGTGGTGATTACGGCCCCCTCACACTGTGCGGCGAACAGCAGGCAGGAGTTTCTGGGGCGACCGTTGATGAGCACGGCGCAGGCACCGCAGGAGCCTTCCCCGCACCCCTTTTTCACGCTCTTGTAGCCCTTTTCGCGCAGGAGATCCAGCAGGAGCATGCGCGGATCGATATCGAAACTGCGTTTCGTTCCGTTGATCGTCATCGTGACGTTCATCTGTCTGTCCCCTTCCTTCACGAGCGGGCCTGGTGCAGCGCTTCATCGATGCAGCGGCGCACGAGAACCGGCAGCACCTCCTGGCGATACTCCCGGGAGGCACGGAAATCCGTCGTCATGTCGAGATCCCGGACGGCGGCGGCGGCGGCAGAGGCGATGCGGTCCGGCGTCGGAACCATGTTCTCGAGCTGCTTTTCCGCGTCCAGCCGGCGCTGCGCCTTTTTGCAGACGGCATTCAGAGCGATCCGCGCTTCCTTCACCTCTTCTCCTTGCAGCGTGATGCGCACGGCGACGGTGATGAGGGCGTAATCGTTTTTCGTTTTCGACAGCTTCCGGAATGCGACGCCGGTTCCCAGACCGAATTCGGGCACCTGAATCTCGGTCAGGATCTCGCCGGTCTGCAGATAATGGCGCGGTCCGGTCTCGATCATGTTCTTCACGGCGACCGTGCGTTTAGGAACACCCCTGCGACAGACGGCCTGGGCATCGAGCACCAGCAGGGCCGGGGGCAGATCGGACCAGGGAAAAAGAGCCACCAGGTTGCCGCCGGCCGTGATCGAATGGCGCAGCAGCGTCGAGCCGATCTTTCCTGCCGCCGAACGAAGCAGTTGGCCCGCGGGGCCAGTCAGGACCGGGGATTTGTAGATATCCTGAACCGGGGTCGTCGCGCCGATCACATATCCGTCGGACGTGCGGCGGACATAGGAAAGATCAAGGCCGCTCAGGTCGACCAGGCCTTCGATCGTCGTGTCGTTGACAGCCGCAATGGTGGTGCCTCCCGCGAGAGCCACGTTGCGGCTGTCTCTGGCGGCCAGCAGCGCGCACGCTTCTTCCACGCTCGCCGGGCGGTAAAACTGGGTGAGATGTTTCAGCATTCCCTTCTCCTCTACGGTGTTCCCACTCACGAAGATCCAACGGGCAAAAGTATACTGAAGGGAAACCCGCTTTGTCATCAATTCCTGCCAGCGAACAACGAAGGTCCCCCGACAACGTTATATTCGAATAAAAATAGAATTCAGGCGCCTTGCCCGACAAAAATGGCGATGATATGCTGGAAGCCCTTGCAACACAAGTTTGATCTGCATCAGGAGGCGCCATGATTCCTGCGTATCACCGACCGGCTTCGTCAGCCGAAGCCATTCAACTCAAATCAAAACTGGGGCCGGGCGCCGTCTTTCTCGCCGGGGGCACCGAGGTGAACAACCTCCACGCCCCCCGTCCCGCCGCTCTCATCGACCTCGCCGGACTCGGTCTCGACAAGATCGAGACGACGGCCGGCGGGCTGCGCATCGGCGCGCGCGTCACGTTCCAGCAGCTCATCGAGCACGCTGCCGTTCCCGCGTTTCTCAAGACCGCGGCGCACCAGATGACCAACCGCAATATCCGCAACGTCGCGACGGTGGGCGGACAGCTCGGCGCGAACAAGTCCTGTGCCGATCTCATTCCGGCTCTGCTGGTCGCGGAAGCCCGGGTGGCCCTGACCGACCGCGAAATCCCGGTCGAGGCGTTTCTGGCCGGCGCGCCCGAGCTGATTCTTGCCGTCATCGTTCCGGCCGGCGCCCGCACGTTCGGACTGGCCCACCAGAGCCGCACCGCCTCCGACATCTCGATCGTCACGGCGGCAGCCTCGCTCACCCTCGACGGAGACAAGCTTCGCCAGCCGCTGCTGGCCATCGGCGGAGTGGCCCCCCATGTCGTGCGGCTGCACGAGGTCGAGAAGAGTCTCGACGGCAAGCCCCTGCCTTCCCCCGAACAGATCGAATCCCTCATCGCCGCCGCGGTCCACCCGATCGACGACGTGCGCGGCAGTGCCGCCTACAAGCGCCAGATCGCGGCCGTTCTCGGTGCGCGCGTGCTGAAAGCTGCGGCAAATCCCTCCGGTTCCAGGAAAGGAGCCCGCTGATGTCCATCTCGATCACTCTCAACGGCTCCCCCCGCATTCTCAAGGCCGAATCCGGTGAAAACCTGCGAGACGCCCTGCGCCGCGAAGGCATCCTGTCGGTCCGCAACGGCTGCGACGGGGAAGGCACCTGCGGCGCCTGCTCGATCCTCATCGACGGCCGCCTGACGAACACCTGTCTGCTGGTCGCGGGCCAGGTCGAAGGCAAACACCTGCGCACCGTCGAAGGGCTGGCCCGGCCGCGCGAGCTGAACCACCTCCAGACCGCATTCGTCGATGCCGGCATCGTCCAGTGCGGCTACTGCACCGGCGCCATGCTGATGGCCATCGCCGAACTGCTCGAGAAGGTCGAACGCCCGACCCGGGAACAGATCCGGGATGCCCTCTCAGGCGTCTTCTGCCGCTGCACCGGCTACGAGCAGATCTACGGCGCCGTGGAACTGGCGATCGCACGCCGCCACGATCCCGCCACGCCGTTCGAGATGCCGAAGTTCCGCGAGGGCATGCGCTACGTCGGCACCGCCCGCGGCAAGATCGACGGTTACCTGCTCGCCCGCGGCGAGTCGGCCTTCGTCGAGGATCGGGTGCGGCAGGGACACTGCCACCTGAAGATGCTGCCCAGCCCGCACGCGCACGCGTTCATCAAGCGCATCGATACCGCCCGCGCCGAGGCGCTTCCCGGCGTTGTCGCCGTGTTCACCTACAAAAACGGCCCTGATGTCTGGTATAACCCGGCCGGCCAGGGCTTCCCCGAGCCTTCGCCCTACGACCGCCGGATGTTCGACCAGAAGCTGCGCCACGTCGGAGACCGCGTCGCCGCCGTCGTCGCCGAGACACCTGAGGTCGCTTCCGAAGCCCTGAAGCTGATCGAGGTCGAATACGAGGTGCTGCCCGGCGTTTTCACGATCGACGATGCCAAGCGGCCCGGGGCCCCGATCGTCCATAACGCCCTCGTCGAATACGTGGTCGGCGCTCCAAAAGATATCGATAGCTATAACAAAAATGTCGATCCGCGCGAAGGGAAGATCATCTACCAGTTCCCGATTCATGCCGACCCGCGCCGCAACCTCGCGGCGTCGGTCCACGGCGGGATCGGCGACATCGAGAAGGGCTTCGCCGAGGCCGAGGTCGTGTTCGAGCAGACCTACGAGACGAGCCAGGTGCAGTGCACCCCCGTCGAGCCCCACATCGCCTACAGCCGCATGGACGGCGACCGCCTGGTCATCCATGCCTCGACGCAGGTGCCGTCGCACGTGCGCCGCATCATCGCCCGCATTCTCGGCGTGAAGGAAAACCGCATCCGCGTCGTGAAAGAGCGCGTGGGCGGAGGCTTCGGCGCGAAGCAGGACATGTGTCTCGAGGAAGTGGCCGCCTGGGCCACCTGGATCACCGGCCGCGACGTGCTGTACCGCTACACGCGTGAGGACGAGTTCATCAACTCGCGCACCCGCCACACGATGAAGGTGCGCGTCAAGCTCGGCGCGAAGAACGACGGCCGCCTCACGGCCATCCACATGGACCTCGAGGCCAACACCGGCCCCTACGGCGCCCACTGCCTGACCGTGCCGATGAACGCCTGTTCCAAGGCCCTGCCGCTGTTCCTCTGCGACAACGTGCGGTTCGACGTCCATACGTATTACTCGAACATCTCCCCGACCGGCGCCTACCAGGGCTACGGCGCGCCTCAGGGCTCGTTCGCCCTCCAGCTCGCCGCGGCAGAGATGGCCGAGAAACTCGGCATGGACCAGCTCGCCTTCCTCGAAAAGAACCGGGTGCGCGAAGGGGTCATGCTCGAGATCCTGCGCTGCCTCGGCGAAGGCCGCGAAGGCACCCCCCAACTCGTCCAGACCTGCGGCCTAGGGCCGGCCCTCGACCAGGGCAAAAAGCTCATCAACTGGGGGAAGAAAGATGCGAGCGACGATCCCGACGTGAAGACCGGCCAGGGCGTCGTGATCATCCAGCAGGGCTCGGGCCTGCCCGGCCTCGACTCGGCGAACGCGGCCATCATGCAGTTCGGCGACGGCACGTTCATGGTGCTGTCGGGCGGCACCGACCTCGGAACCGGCCTCGAAACCGTCGCGGTCAAGCTGACCGCCGAGACCCTGAAGGTGCCGATGGAACACGTGGCCGTGCTGGCCGCCGACACCGACTCGACCCCCTTCGACGTCGGCGCCTACGCCTCGTCCGGCACGTATTTCTCGGGCGGCGCGGCGCTGAACGCGGCCCTGAACATGAAGGCGAAGCTGATCCGGGAAGCCGCGGACATGCTCCAGGAGCCCGAGAACAACCTCGAGCTCGCCTGGCCCGGTGTGGTCAGGGGGCTTTCCGGTGAGGTCACCTACGAGCAGATCGCGCGCCGCACGCAGAGCGGCACGGGCCACGGCCAGCTCATCTCGACGGCCCACTTCATCACCGACAAGGGCTCGTTCCCCTACGGCGCCCACTTCTGCGAGGTCGCCGTCGATACCCGCACCGGCAAAGTATACATCAAGAAATACTACGCCCTGCAGGATGCCGGAACGCCGATCAACCCCGAGCTCGCGCTCGGGCAGATCTATGGCGGCGTTCTCAAGACCATCGGTCACAGTCTCTACGAGGAGATGATCTTCGACGAGAAGGGCCGCTGTCTCAACCCGAACTTCATCGACTACAAGGTGCCGCAGATGGGCGATTTGCCCGAGGATTTCAAGGCCGTTCTCGTCGACACCAACGATCCGTTCGGGCCGATGGGCGCGAAATCGATATCCGAGATCTCGTGCAACGGCGCGGCCCCGGTCATCGCCGCCGCCATTCACGACGCGGTCGGCGTCTGGATCCGGAGCTGGCCGTTCACCCCCGAGAAGATCCTGCGGGCCCTCGGACGGGTTTCGTAAGGAATCAAGATGATCCTGGGGATTCTCCTCGCCGCGGGCGCCTCGCGGCGGATGGGCCGCGACAAGCTCGACCTGCCGTGGCGGGGAACGACGGTTCTCGGGGCCACGCTCGACCGCTGGGCGGCGGTGCCGGCGCTCGACGAGATCCTGCTCGTCCGGCGGCACGCCGACCCGGCCGGCCAGCGGCCCCGGGTCCGGCTGCTCGTCAATGACAACGCCGACGAGGGGATGGGCAGTTCGTTCCGGCTGGCCGCCAACGCGTTGCCCCCCGACACCGAAGCGGTGGTCTTCGGCTTTGCGGACATGCCGGAGATCACCCCGGCCACCATCGCCGCTCTCATCGCCGCCTGGCGCCCGCTCGGCCCGCGCGCAATCGTCGCGCCGGTCTTCGGCGGGAAACGCGGCCACCCGGTGGTGTTCGGCGCCGATCATTTCCCCACTCTGCGGGAGTTGGCCGGCGACCAGGGCGGCCGGGCCATTCTCCAGCGGCATGCCGCCGATCTGGCGCTCGTTCCCGTCGACGATCCGGGCGTGACTTTCGATCTCGACACACCCGCCGACCTGGAGGCACGGTCATGAAGGTTCTCATCCTCGGAGCGGGCGAGCTGGCCAGCGCCGTGGCGCACCGGCTGTTCCGAGCGGGGTTCACCGTTGCCATGACCGAAGTGAGCGAGCCGCTCGCGATCCGGCGGGCCGTCTCCTTCTGCAGCGCCGTCTGGGAGGGTGAGATCGAGGTGGAAGGCGTCCGCGGCCGGCGGCGGGAACCCGGTGTACCGCTTCCCGACGAACTCGACCACGTCGCCATCGTCATCGATCCCGAGGCAACCCTTCTGGCCACGTGGCACCCCGAGGCCCTGGTCGATGCGCGGCTTCTCAAGCGCCCTCATGCGACATCCATCGCCCAGGCGCCGCTGGTCATCAGTCTTGGCCCCGGTGCCGTCTGTGGCCGCGATGCCCACCTCGTCGTCGAAACCCATCGGGGCCACGATCTCGGCCGCCTGATCGAAACGGGCAGCGCGGCCGTAGATACCGGCATTCCCGGAAGTATCGGCGGCCTCACGGCCGAACGGGTGTTGCGCGCGCCGTCCGCCGGCCGTGTCCGCACCGCCAGAACCATCGGCGATCGGGTGCAGGCGGGCGATCCGGTGGCGTGGATCGGCGAAGAACCCGTGCGGACCCCGATCGCAGGGGTGCTTCGCGGCATCCTTCACGACGGCCTGCTGGCCACGCCGAACCTGAAACTGGCCGATGTCGATCCGCGCGGCGAAGTTCGCGCCTGTTTCACCCTGTCCGACAAAAGCCGCACGATCAGCGGCGCCGTCCTGGAAGCGGTGTTGAACCGATTCCGCCTGGTCGGTCGATGAACGCCTTTCTCGAATACGGGGATATCTGGCTCATCGGCGGCGGCGGCAAGACGACGCTGATGTTCCGGCTCGCCTCCGCCTGGGCCGCGCGCGGGGAGCGCGTGATCTGCACCACCACGACGAAGATCTGGCCCCATGAAACGAGCGCATGCCCCGACGTGCGGATCGGGGATTTCCCTTCGATCGTCACCGGCCTGCGCGAGCGGCCGGCTCCGATGATCGTGGTCGTAAGCCGCCTCGAGCAAGGCAAGTGTCACGGGTTTTCCGCCGAAGAGGCTTTCTCTCTCAAGCCATACGCCCGTCGCCTGATCGTCGAAGCCGACGGCTCGGCCGAGCGGCCGATCAAGGCCCACGCGCCGCACGAACCGGTCGTCGCAGCCGGAGCGTCCTGCGTCATTGGCGTGGTCGGCGGCTGGTGCGTCGGAGCGCCTCTCGATGCCGTGCATGTCCATCGCCCCGAGCGGTTTTCCGCCATCACCGGCCGGCCCATCGGGGAAACGGTCACGGCGGAAGACGTAGCCCGCGTGATTCTCGACGATGCAGGCTGGATCCATGCCGTGCCGCCCGGAGCCGCTTTTCATGTCGTCGTCACCGGTGCCGACGGCGGCATCGTTGCGGCGCTCTCCGCCCATCCGAAGGCCGGCAAGCTCACCGGAATCCATCACGCGCCGAAAGACTAATATAATATTATATGATATATTTTTATCCGCTTTATGGTACGCCGACCGAGCAGGATCGGCGAGAGCCGTGATGATGGTGCTATCACGCGAACTTGTTCGAACGGGAGTGCCGGGGTGAGCGAAAAACAGATCGATGCACGCGGACTGATGTGCCCAAAACCGTTGATCCTGGTCAAAAAGGCCCTGGGCGAGATGCCACCCGGCGGGCAGATCGAGGTTCTTCTCGACAACGCGACGGCCCGAGACAACGTGGTGCGTTTCCTTCAGGATTACGGCTGCAAGCCTGTCTGCACGGAAACAGAGGGGATGTTCACCCTTCGTACCACGGTCGTGACGCCCCCCGTCGCCGCCCCCCGTCCCGAAGAGCATTGCCGGCCTGACGGTGCATCCCGCCCCTACGTCCTCGTGTTGAACCGCCCTTTCATGGGCACCGGAAGCGAGGAACTGGGAAAGATCCTGATGCAGGCGTGCATCAATTCGATCAGGGAGACGACGCCGCTGCCTTCCGCCATTCTGTTCTACAATGCCGGCGTGAACCTGGCTTGCGAAAATTCCCCGGTGCTGCCCGCCCTCCGCGATCTCGAGTCACGGGGGATACGGATGCTGGTATGCGGCACCTGTCTCGACTATTTCGACCTGAAACAGAACCTGCTCGTCGGCCGCGTCTCCAACATGTATGACATCATGCAGACCATCGCCTCGGCCGGCACGGTTTTCGCTCCGTAAGGGAACCCAGATTGTATATCAATACATATTTCGACAACGGCGCCACCTCGTTTCCCAAGCCGCCCGATGTTGCCCGGGCGACGAGCCGGTATCTCGCGGAGCTGGGCGGGCCGTATGGGCGCAGCGCCTATCCGCGAGCCGTCGAGGTCAGCCGCACGCTCGAAGCCGCCCGGGACCGCCTGGCCGCGCTGCTGGGTATCGGCCGGCCCGAGCTTCTGGCGTTCCAGCCCAATGCCACGACCGGCCTGAATCTCGTGTTGCAGGGCTTCCTGCGCCCGGGCGACGAGGTGCTGGTCTCACCGCTCGAGCATCACGCCGTCACGCGGCCTCTGGCAGCTCTGCAGCGGCTTCGGGGTATCACCTGGCGCATGCTGCCCGCCGAACCGGACGGAATGGTACAGGTCGGCGAGATCCGTCACGTCCTCACCCCGCGCACCCGCCTGGTGGTCGTCAACCACCAGAGCAACGTGAACGGCCTCATCCAGCCCCTGCGGGAAATCCGCAACGCGTGCGGCGAGATTCCCGTGCTGGTCGATGCCGCCCAGTCGGCCGGGGCGACGGAACTGCGCATCGATGACTGGAAGCTCGACTTCGTGGCGTTCACGGGCCACAAGAGCCTGCTGGGCCCCACCGGAACGGGCGGCGTGTTCCTTCGTCGACCCGAAGAGGTGGAGCCCCTCGTCTACGGCGGCACCGGCAGTGTTTCGGAAACCACCTCCATGCCCTCGTTTGCCCCCGATCTCTTTGAGGCGGGCACCGGCAACATCGCCGGGATCTTCGGTCTGCTGGCGGCCGTCGAGCACCCTCCGGCCCCGGGCCACACCCGCCGGGAATACCTGGCCTTCATCGATGCCGTGGCCGCGCTTCCGGGAGTGACCGTGCTTCGAGCCGCAGATCCCGAGCGACAGGGGAACCTGTTCTCGTTCCGGCACGCCCGGCTCGATCCGTCTGTAATTGCCACCAGCCTCAACGAGCGGTTCGGCATCGAGGTGCGGGCGGGTCTGCACTGTGCGCCGCTCGCCCACCAGACGCTGGGATCGTTTCCCACGGGCGCGGTCCGGCTGGCCCCTTCCCGTCTTCACACGCCTGCCGAGTTCGAGTTTCTGCTGCGCGCCCTGCGGGAGATTCTTGCATGAACACCGTTCTGCTGCTGTTCCGCAACACCCGGGAGGTGATCAAGGCCGAGGAAGCCTGCCGCCGGGCCAATCTCGCTCTCCAGGTCATCGCCACGCCGAAATATATCTCCTCCGATTGCGGCATGTGCCTGCAGATCGCGGAAACCGACAGCCGCCAGGCCCTGGAGCTCATCACCCCGCTGGGAATCCAGCCCCAAGCGCACAGCGAACCCCCTGTCCCACCAGCCTTCGATCTGCTGACGACGGTCAAGGAAGGCGGCTGTTCGGCGAAACTGGCTCCCGATCTGCTGACCGAAGCCCTCCACCGCTTCCCCGCCCCGTCCGATCCGAGGCTGCTGGTTGGTCTCGACACCTGTGACGATGCGGGTGTCGTGCAGATCAGCGATGACATCGCGCTGATCGAGACGACGGACTTCTTCCCCCCTATCTGTTCCGACGCCTATGAATTCGGCCAGATTGCCGCCGCCAACGCCCTGAGCGATGTGTTCGCCATGGGCGGCCAGGTGCTGTCGGCCATGAACCTGGTCATGTTCCCCGCCTCGGGCATTCCCCTGGAAGTGCTTGGCGAGATCCTGCGGGGCGGCCGGGAGAAGGTCGTCGAGGCCGGCGGCATCATCGTCGGCGGCCACACGATCGCCGATTCCCCGCCGAAATACGGGCTCGCCGTCACCGGCACGGTTCATCCGTCACGCGTGATCGCCAATTCCAACGGCACGCCGGGCCAGACATTGATTCTCACCAAACCGCTGGGAACCGGCGTGCTGGTGGCCGGACAGCGCGTCGGAGAAGCCGATCCCGCCCATTACCGCGCGGCGCTCGAGTCCATGAAACAGCTCAACCGGGCCGGGGCGGAGATCATGCAGAACTACGGCGTGGCCTGCGCCACGGACATCACGGGGTTCGGTCTGCTCGGCCATGCCCTCCACATCGCCCGCGCCAGCGGCATCACGCTCGAGTTCGATGGAGCCCGCCTGCCGGCACTGGCCGGTGTGCGGGAGCTGATCAGCCGCGGCTGCATTCCGGGCGGGGCGTTCCGGAACCAGACCTACATCGAGGGATCGACCACGTTCGGGGACGGCGTTTCCTCCGTCGATCGCATGCTGGCTCTCGACCCCCAGACGTCGGGCGGGCTGCTGATGCTGATCTCCCCCAATGCCGCCAAGCCGGCCCTGGCCGACCTGCACGCCGCCGGATACCCCTCGGCCGCCGTTGTCGGGCGCGCCACGACTCTGCAGAAGTCCCTGCTGAGCGTTTTCTGAATCCCTTCTCCGGCCTCGCAACGCTGCAGAGCAGGCGTCTTGGGGCAGATCGTGATCCGCCTGCGATTCGCATGTCAGCAGCCGGGGTCTGTCATCCGATTGCCTTGGCATGATATACTGTTTGAAATATCCATCGTAGGAAGGGACAAAACGGCTGGCAATTTCTTCCCAGCCTCGATCAAAGGGCCAGCAGAGCGATGCATACGCACATGAATCACGACGAACTGACCACACTGGGGTGGAGCGACTGGTTCGAGAAGCAGGTGGCAGATCAGCCGGCGACAACGATCGCGCGTGTCGCGGCGGTCGACCGGGAACAACTGCTGCTTGTCGACCAGACCGGACCGTTTCGCGCAAAACTGGCCGGCAGCTTTCTGCATCAGCATCCCCTGCCCCATGAGCATCCGTGCGTGGGCGACTGGGTGTGCCTGGAACGTCAGCCCGGTGACGATTTCGGGATGATCCACGCGCTGCTCGAGCGCAAGACCGCCCTTCGCCGGCGGGCGGCGGGCCCCGGCGGCGATTCCCAGATGATCGCCGCCAACATCGACTGTGCCGTCATCGTCCAGTCCTGCCAGTATGACTTCAATCTCAACCGGCTGGAGCGCTATCTCGTCATGGTGATGGACGGCGGGGCCGTTCCGCACATTCTGCTCACCAAGACGGATCTTGTCGGACCTGACGTTCTGGCCGGCCAGATGGCAGACCTCCGCGCCGCCGGCATCACCGCCCCGGTTTCGACGCTGAGCAACATGACGGGGGACGGCCTCGAAGCCCTCGAGCGGCTGCTCGAGCCAGGCAGGACCTACTGTTTCGTCGGCTCGTCCGGCGTGGGCAAGAGCACCCTGATCAACCACCTCGTCGGCCGCGTCCGGCAGGAGACGAAGACCGTGAGCGGCACGGGCGAGGGCCGCCACACGACGGTCCGGCGCGAACTGATCCGTCTCGATAGCGGGGCACTGGTCATCGACAATCCCGGGATGCGCGAGTTCGGCATCTGCGGCGCGGAAAGCGGCATCGAGAGCGGGTATTCCGACATCGCGAGCCTATCCGCCGGCTGCCGGTACCGAAACTGCACCCACACGGGCGAGCCCGGCTGCGCCGTTCGCGAGGCCGTTCGATCGGGCGATCTCAGCCGCGAGCATTTCGACAGCTATAGAAAGCTGCGTCACGAGTCGGAGTTCCACCAGCTCTCCAACGCCGAAAAGCGCAAGAAAGACCGTGACTTCGGCAAATTCCTGAAAACCGCCAAAAAATCGTTCAGGGAAAAGTGACAGGCCCACCGCCAAACGTCCCGAAAGGATTCCGGTATGGTACGCATGGTAACGCTCGAGGATATTCCCGCGTGGCTGGAGCTGGCACGCGAGGTCGAGCCGCTGTTCGGCCCCATGGCGGACAGCGAGGAGTTCCGGAGCGGCATCCGCCAGGTCATTCTCGAGGGGAGCGCCTTCTGCGGTGAAACCGAAGACGGCACGATCGGCGGCATCATCGCGCTCAACCGCCCGGGAAACGAGATCGCGTGGCTGGCCGTCTCTTCGGCCTGCCGGGGAAGGGGCATCGGTCGCCTGCTGATGGAAACGGCGGTGCGCGAGCTCGATCCGGCGGCAGACATCCTCGTGCAGACGTTTGCCGGCGGGATCCCCTCGGGAGCGAACGCCCGGGCGCTGTTCACCGGCTTCGGCTTCGCCGATGTCGAGGCTGCCGGGAAAAATCCGGCCGGGATCGACACCGTGATCATGAAACGGCGACCCAGGGCGTCGGAAGGGTAATCCCGGGGGCTCCTGCAATCCGATACCCGGCCGCTGCGTTGAACGGAATGGATCTCTCTGTCAGACAGGCATAGCCCCCTTTACAGGTGGTAAGGGGGTGTCGGATAATGGGGAAGCCCTGCCCCGGGGGCTGGAACAGCCACGGTTCAAAGGAGTTGTATATGAAGCGTTATATCTGCGGAGCGGTTCTTGCCGCTTCGCTTCTGTTCGGCGTCCCCAGCGGGTCCGAAGCGAGAAACATCCTGGGCGACCTGCTCAAGGCGTATCAGACCTACGAGCAGGTGAACATGATGCTGTGGCTGACGGGCGATACGAAAGCCGAGAAACGGGTCGGCCAGGAGATGAAGTGGATCATCAACCTGACGAACAAGAAGTACAAGGATCCCGAGGCCAACCGGTGGGTGAAATCCGTGTTCGACCGGGTCAAGCCCAACTTCCGCGACCGCGGCTTCGATTACAACATCACGCTTCTGAACGACAACACCGTGAATGCCTTCGCCATCCCCGGCGGCAACATTTTCATCTACAAGGGCATGCTCGACTTCGTCGGGTCGGACGACGAGCTGGCGGCGGTGCTGGCCCACGAACTGGCCCATGCCGAGCGGCGCCATTCCCTGAAGCAGCTTCGCCAGAGCACCGCGTTCCAGCTGCTGCTGCAGAAGGCCGTGAAAAGCGGCCGCGACCGGGACACCTGGGGCCAGGTGGTCGGAGCGGTGACGATGCTCAAATTCTCCCGCGACGACGAGTACGAAGCCGATGAGATCGGCCAGACGAAGATCGCCCAGGCCGGGTTCAACCCGATGGGCCAGGTCGTGCTGTGGGAGAAGTTCGTCCAGAAGTTCGGCAAGGGCGAAAAGGGCATCATGCAGTATCTGAGCACCCATCCGCCGTCCCAGGACCGCGTCGAGAAGGCCAAGACCCGCCTCGTTTCGCTCGCCCCGGGAAGCTCCGCCGCTCTCACTTCGGCTCCCGGTGTGTCGGCAACACAATTGGCCGCTTCCGACCTGACCCTGTCATTCAATATTCTCTCGGATACTTCTGAAAACCTTCTGCAGAACAGCAGCTTTGAAACCGATCTGGCGAAGAAAGGCATGCCGGACGCCTGGACGGTGAAGGAAGGCAAGGCCGCGTTCGATACCGCGCAGTCCGTGACCGGCCGCGGCGCCCTCCGGCTCGACCCCGAGTCCCACCTGCGCCCCGTGCGTGCCGTATCCGAGATGATCGCGGTCAATCCGGCCGAGGCCTATGTCCTGACCGGCTGGATGCGTTCGGGTGACGGCACCGCCAAGGCGAGCATCGGAGCCGAGGTGTATGACAAGGCGAAGCGGCTGCGCGGATATGTCTGGCCGGTGACCTCGGGGGCGCCGGTTCCGGCATTCTGGCAGCAGATCGAAGGCACCTACACCGGCGGCGCCTCGCCATCCGTCCACCTCCCGGAAGATGCCGCGTTCATCCGGGTTCTGCTCCAGAACGGGCCGCTCTCGCGCAGCAGCGTCTGGTTCGATGACCTGCGCGTCCGGCGGGCGACGACGCCGAAAACCGACAATCTCGTCGACAACGGCGACTTCGAGTATGACGGCGGAAACGGTCTGCCACGCGGGGTTGTCGCCCCGGCCGGCCAGGCGGCGCGCGACCTCGACCAGTTCAAGACCGGGTATGCGGCGCTGCGGATGACCGGAACGGATGCCGGCGAAACGACGGTCGAGCTGGCCCCGATCCCTGTTTCGACGCTGAAGGACGGCCAGCAGCTGCAGGGCTCGTTCCACTTCAACGGCACGGGCGAGATCCGCGCGCGCCTCCTCGTCGAGCTTCTCGACGAGGCCGGGAACCCGCTCAGCCGGCGTCTTGTCGAACGCGGCTTCGTCACGAAGCCGAATCTGTGGCAGGCAACCGGCTTCAAAACGAGCTTCCTGCTCCAGGCCGATGAAAAGAGCGTAGTGAAGAGCATCGGCATCCGGATCGCCGGAACGATCCCCGCCACCGGCACCATCTGGCTCGACAACGTCGTCATGCGCTGAATGACACCCCTGAAAAAACGGACCCCGGGAGGATCTTCCCGGGGTCCGTTCTGTTTCGATCAATCCCTGAATCGTGGGCGATCATCTCCCTGAAACGTGATGAGACCGTGCCGCTTCAGTTCGTGGCAAACATGCTGCACGCGCTCGAAAGAAATCCCGAGCCGGGTGGCGATTTCAGCCATCGTGCGGGTACCGTCGATCAGGGGCATCGTCTGGTGAAGGGCCTGATTGCCTTCGGGATCCACGTGCCAGTCGATGTGGATGCCGAATCTCGAACAAAACACCTCGCCACAGAAGTGGTTGATCGGGACCCGGTTTTGTTCGAGAACGTCGATCATTCGCAGGATGAGATCGACAGACTCCTCGAGATTCCGATTCGTGATGATGGCGGGGGTGTCTTTGTCGGAATGATACTCCGGATACGGCCAGTCGAAGCCGGTTTTCGGGATGAAGCGGTACAGCGCCATCATCGGAACCCGAACGCCGGGACTATTGAACTGCCGTTCGTCGTTCATCGGATGGAATGTGGTGACATCCCCCCCGGGTGCGTGGGTGCGGAAGCCCAGGGAGAAGCACTGGTCGCAATCCGAAGAACCGAACAGCGAGTGTTGGAGAGTGAACGGATAAGAGGTTCCAAGCATTTCCAGGAACAATCCCCCTTTCAGCTTGGGGATCAGACCGGCGTTCTGACTCAGCCAGGCAATCGAGCCGATCGTTTCCGGAAGCAACAACATCCGGTAGGTGTTCCGTAATCCGACCCGCTTCTGGAGCTGCCGCATCACCTCGAGACCAACAGCAATCCCGCTCAATCCATCGTTTGCCTGAGCAGGATGGCAGAGATGGGCGCACAGAACGATCGAATCCTCGCTCATTCCGTTCACGACCATTTCACCGACTTTCAGGCTTCCATAGCTGAAGGCCGAATCGATATGGACGCGATAGGCATCGTCTTGAAGCCGTTCCCGGACCTTCCGCGAGCAGCACAGGCCCCAGTCGCGTTCATAATATTTATAAGCGAATGGAATGGCCTCGGGATCTCTGGGGTGAACGTGCAGATGCTTCAGCAGCTCCTCTCTCGTCACCTCCCCTGCGAACGGCAACGAATAGGACACCACATGGAGCGGATGCTCCTTGGTCGAAAAGAGGGGACGACCATCCAGGGTTTCGAGACGGGCCTCCCGGCAGGCCCACTTTTCCGGCACCGTCCAGGTCCAGCACTCTGTCCCTGTTGGATACCGGTGGATTCGCAGGGGAAACGACCGGGCAAGCGCCGTCAAGGCGGCATCATACCCGTCCGACACGATATCCCTTGGAAGCCTGTAGAGGGAGCGGATGATATCCATCATCGTGGGCGCTTCTTCGAGGCTGATGGAGAAGCTCTGCTTTCCAACCCGCTTTTCCTCGGCTTCGATCAGGTTATCTGCCGGTCCGGTAGCGAGATACCACGGATCTTCCCGCAGTTTTTCCTCGCACAGCTCCCATAGATCACGACAGGATACGCACGTCACTTCCCCAAAGCCGGCCGGTGCAGAAGCGACGAGGCCTCGCTCTCTGGCCGATCGTTCGAGACGGCGCAGATCCGGGAAGCCCTGCTCCCCATAAATCCGGACGTTGTACAGCCATCCTTCCTTCGTGCAGATATCGCCGCGTCGCATCTTCCCAAAAAATAGTTTCAAATATCTATAAGGGACCCGGAACCTCTGTTCGGCATGATGAATAAACGTGGCATACCTGAACCCGACGCCAATGTTGCAGATCTTGGCGCCAATCCCCACCAGACGTTCATGGATGCAGTCACGGCCGAAACAGTCCGGCGGAAGGTCGGCAAAAAGCTCGGCGGTTCTGGGACCCCGGCCAGCCACGGAGAAGATCGGATCCAGACTCCGCAGGACACCGGGCCGTGTGCGGAAATACTCGGTGAACTCCCCGACGTCCGACGGCGTTGTTTCGGGATCGAACGGTTCGTTCTTGCAAAACGAGTAGCTGTAGGTTGGCACCAACAGCGTTCCCTCGGGGCCCAGAACCTCGGAAAACGCCTGATCGAGAAGCAGGGCCGCGCCCGACATCCCTCCCCCCCCCTCGGGAAACCCCAACATTCCCAACCCGACATGCGTGAACACGATGTCGCCCGGGGCGATTCCGACCGTCCTGAGAGCCGATACGAGCGTTTGCTTCGTGTAATGATGCATCCCTTCGTTTGCCGTCATGCTTCCTTCCTCGCTTCGACGACATGCCAGAGAGGAAACTCCCGGGCAAAGCCCCAGGCACGAAGATCCCGTTCCTTCAGAGCCGGTGAAGGCTCGAGTTCCTCCATCCCGATGATCGAAAATCCATTGTTAACGAACGATTTGATGTAATTCGACAGGGACGTGGTGACGGCGAAATATTTTTGCCGATATTCCGAGAGGATGGTGAAGGGGTGTTCGGGATCGCCAAGCCAGGGAAGCAGCCAGAACAGATAATGCGGTTCCATGCTGATGAACAGGCCACCCGGCTTGAGCAGCCGCCGAATATCCGCGAAAAGGGCTCGGATGTCCGTCGACTGGCGGGGAGAGATCGGGACGAAGTAGAACAGCATCGCATCGCTCATGAACACCGCATCGGCCTGTCCGGCGGGGAACCGGTCGAGCGCGCCGGGGCGGCCGATATCCGCCTCCTCGAATCGTGCCCCGCCGGAGCGGTGACGAGCCACGTCGAGATACGCCACGTTGGGATCGAGACCGAGCGTGTCGGCTCCCGTCCGGGCGATCAGGTCGGTGAAATACCCCGGACCACAGCCCAGATCGATGACACGCATGCCGGGACCGAATTTTTTCGGGAGATATTCCTTCAGGAACGCCGCCTGGACCGCTCCATACAGATTCCCTTTCACCTCCGTCAGGTCGTCGGTGAACTTCTGGGTCAGCCACCAACTCTCGGGAGAGAGACGTCGCATGAGCATCAGATGCTGGCCAAGTCGCTGATGGAAATTCCCCAGGTGCTCAAAATCGAGCACCGACGTTTTGGGGCCGAGCGATCGTCGATAGGCGTCGGAATCGTCGATGACGAGTCGATGCTTCCGAAAGCGCTCCAGGAGGGCGACTCCCGTCACTTCCTCGGCATCCGGCCACTCGGCGGGCGTGCGGCGGAACGGCGTCGGATCAGCCATCAGTCCATCTTCATTCGCAAACCAGGCGATCTCCCAGACTCGGAAGGGATCTTGCCCATGACGAAGAACCAGCTCGGATTCAGGGAAGGAAGCGATCCCGCCGAGAAGCTCGAGACCGGATGTTTCCACACCCAGACTCGACCGGGCCGCGACATTGTAGAGAATCCATCGCCCCGCGGCAGGAAGCACGACCAGCTCCGGTGCCAGCTCAGCCACGGGCCTGTTCCTTCCGCATCCGCTCGATCAGCGAGATGAGACCTCCGACGGTGCGAAACTCCATCGACTGCATCTCGGCCGGCGAAAACCGGATGCCGAAGGTCGCCTCGAACTCGAGAACCATTGCCACGATGCCCATCGAGTCGATGACGCGGGTATCCAGATACTCGCATTTCAACCGATCCTCCTCGGTGGCCCCGGGAATCCCGCCCTTGCTGCCGAAGAAGGCCAGAACCTGCTGCTTCACATCCATCCCATCCTCCTATTCATACTGAATCCCGATGTTGTCGGCCATTTCGCGAAGACCGACCGCGTCCATCGTTCCCTCCCCGCGCTCCACGCGCTGGATCCACTCCGCTTCGAGCTTGACACGCCGCTCACAAAGGGGAATCAGACTTTCCGCCATCGCCGCTGGAACAACGACGATTCCGTCCTCATCCCCACTGATGATATCTCCCGGATTGACCGCAACCCCGCCGCACGAGACGGGGGAATTCACGTTTCCGCCCCACCCCTTCAGCGGCCCGCCCGGTGATGTTCCCAAGGCAAACACCGGCACCTTTCGTTTCCGGATCTCGTCAAGATCTCGCACCATCCCGTTGATGACGATGCCGGCAAGGCCGAGCTTTTCGGCCATCAGAGTCTGGACTCCTCCCCAGGCGGCTCGCGACCTGATCCCCTTCGCATCGATGACCAGCACATCCCCGCGCTGGACAACTTCGAGAGCGATGTGGCTCATCAGGTTGCATCCCTCGGCTTCTTCCACGGTGACAGCCGGACCACAGCACCTGGCTCCGGAGCCCATCAAGCGGATATCGGCATGCATGATTCCCATGCGGTTCATGCAATCCGAGATGATTGACGGGGAAAATTGCCGCAGGATCTCGACGACACGGGCATCCGGTCGGGTGATTGCTCGCCGGACACGGCCGGGAAGCGCGCCACGCGAAGCCATCGGGGCCTTTTCCCTCGGTCGGTGGTGCAACGGAATTTCCTCGAGCCCGAGACGCATCATCAGGATCTCGCGGACCCGGCGCTTCTGAATCTTTCCGGTGGCGCTCTTCGGAAACTCCTCCAGTTCGAGCAGCCGGGCCGGCCGCTTCTCCGGCGCCAGCCCGGCTTTGCAGAGTCCCGACAACTCTTGCATGACGCGATTCGCATCCGACCCTTCCCGCAGACGGACGACGGCAGCCACATCCTCGCCATACATCGGATGGGGGATGCCGACGACGGCACACTCGACGACGGCTGCATGCTGGTGAAGCAGGTTCTCGACGGCCGCCGGACTGATGTTGATGCCGCCACGGATGATGAGATCCTTCTTCCGGCCCGTGATAAAGAGATCTCCCGTCTGCATCAGGATGCCGATATCTCCGGTCGGAAACCACTCCTGCATCTCCCGCTCCACCAGCGCGCCGGTCTCCGGATCCAGGGAGCCCTTCATGAGGAACGGCGTGCAGACATGGATTTCCCCTTCTTCCCCGTAAGGGACCGGCGCCCCGCCGGCATCGAGAATCGTCACCTGCACTCCCGGGAGAAGACGGCCGACGCAGCCGTCGAGGTCCGGCAGGGTCGGGGCGTTCGTCGTGATGAACGTCGTTTCTGACAACCCGTAGTTTTCGAGAATCCGCACCCCGTAGCGTGCCTCGAAATCTCTTCTCAGCTTCACCGGAAGCGGGGCCGTACCCGCCAGGACTGTCCGCACGGAGGAACGGCAGTAGGACTCGCCCTCCCTGCCTCGATCCATTTCCATCAATATAGAACATATCGTCGGCACGAGCCAGAGAGTATCGACACCATGTTCCCGCGGAATCCGCCAAAAATCGATGATCGACGAGGCATGGAACGTATCCGTCAGAACGACACTCGAGCCCGCCACATACGGCAACATCAGCAGATTATAATATCCGCCAAGGTATGTCATCGCGAGGATCCCGAGAAAGCGGTTGTTCGGGCCCAGGCCGACTCGATGGGAGAAGACCCGGGCATTGTCGATCAGATCGGCGATCCGATGGACCACTCCCACTGGCCGCGCCGTGGTTCCCGATGTGTATACGATGCACATCGTGTCATCAGGCCCGACACCGTCGAAGGGAAGCACCGGCTCACTCGCAGACAGCGTCGGGGCATCCAGGACCGGAAATCCCGTCGGAATCGCTCCTGACCGGCCATCTGCGAGCAGGACCACCCGGTCTCCGTGCGCCGAAAGCCAGGCCGGATCGAGATGCCCGAACGTCTCTGCCGACACGACCACCAGGCTCGCGTGGCTGTGTTCCAGCAAAAGCTGCACCTCTTTCCGCGTGAGCGTTGGATTGATCGGAACGGCAATGCATCCTCCGTAGAGGCATCCAAAATACAGTTCGGCGAAAAGCGACGAGTTGTGCAGGATGAAGGCAACCCTGTCACCCCGCGTCAGACCCCGGCCCCGGAAATATCCGGCCGCATGGCGGCCGGCATGATCGATATCCGAGAACGTCATGGTCCGGCCCGTCATGGCATCGATCAGAAAAGGCCTTTCTCCGTACGTCTGGGGAAGATGTTTCAGCCACTCAATCGCATTCATAGCGTTTCCTCCGGTAGCACAAGGTGTCCGTTTTCAAGGACGGGACGATCGTCGACCCGCAGATCGGCATGCCGCAGCACCATGTCGAGATGGAATGGAACACGGTTGCGGCCGCCGATCGTCGCATTCGAGCCAAATCCGAGATGGACCGTGCCGCGGCAGCCTTCGTCTTCCAGCATCGAGCCGCACAACCGTGCAGCCGGATTGAGCCCGACCCCCAGTTCGGCAAGCACACGCGTCGCGGGTTCACCGAGACGGTCAGATCGGAA
>JAKQOH010000178.1 GCA_029565415.1 Candidatus Rifleibacteriota bacterium
TGCCCGGCGGTTATTTTGTATATATCCGGAGTCAGGCTTTCGCGGAATTGCTCATGGATGCTTCCGCTCCCCAGACGATCTTCATGAGCGGTCGGTAGTTTTCTTCCCAGTTTTTGATGCTCAGGTCGATCAGAGCGCGGACCATGTTCGGCTCGAACTGCTCGACAGTTGTCGGAAGACAAATATCCATCACGATTTCACCGCCTTCGGTCACGAAGTATTTGAACGACTTGTAACTCGCGTTCAGCTTGTTCAGGAAATCATTCACGCCGGCCCTGTTCGCTTCGTTGATGCATTTTCCTGCAACGAGAATACGGCAGATCACGAAGATGCTGTCGTCGATGATGACGACGATCGGGAGACGCTGTCCTTCGATTTCCATCCCCGAGCGGAACAGGGACGTGTGCAGCTCATCTTTGAGATGCTCTTCCGCGAACACCGAGATCTTGTTCTCCTTGAGCATCGACGAGAATTTTTCAGCCTTTGGATTCACAATCATCATCCTCCATTCAGATTAAAACACAAAATTGAGCGATATATCCCATTTCCTCGAGGAAATCGTCTCGTCACCGATCTTCTTCACGAAGGGGAAACCAAGCGTCAGGACGATCTGCGAGTCATTGGTGAACGTATGTTTGCAGCCGACACCGGAAGCATGGATCATCCGCGTCGAAAGCAGGCTTTTTCCGTAGATTCTTCCCCAGTCGTAAAACGTGAACAGATGCGTCTTTTTTGCTCCGTGAACCAGGAACTGGTAATCGAGCTTCACGTTCATCCCGGAATCGCCCCCGATCACGCTTTCGTTGTAGCCTCGAACGCTTGTCAGCCCACCAAGGTAATACTGATCTGAGGAAGGCAGGTAGTCGTCGTTCGTTTTCTGACAACCGAGCCTGGCGGTGATGACCTGGCCGCTCAACCCGACCTTTTGCCAAAGACCGTCGAAGACGAATTTCCTGATATATTTGCTTTCGCCGATCCCCTGGTAGGAGCCGACGGTGATGACGGGTTTGCAGTAGAAGGCTTTTTCCGCGGTGATGTCCAGAAAAGTTTTTCCGATGGAATAGCGGCTTTCATCGTCGTCTGTAAACGTCATGCCGAGAATCTTGTTCGTCGATTTCTGCCGATGCACGTCGAGCACCAGTTCTTCCTTGTATCCAGCGCGGATGACAAGCGGGTGTGTCATCGTCAGACCGGTCGTTCCAGCCTTTCCCGTGATGTGAAACGCGTTCAGATCGTTGCGACTCACGCTCAGATCGTTGATGCTCCTGTAGACGGAAAGTTTCGTGCCATTTTTATTCACGGGTCTCGTGTAACTCAGGAATTCCGAGTTCGAGGTCTTTGATACGAGCGCCGTGACATTGAGCGAGTCACGGTTTCCAGAAACGCTGTTGTTCGAGAAACTGATCCCGGCTCTCGTTCTCCCGGTATCGGTGCTCCCGGCCGTATCGGAAAAGATGCTCCATTGGGTCTCTGGCGGTTCCACCACTGTCAGGTAATAATCCGTTGTCCCCTTATCGACTCCGGCCTGGAGCTTGATTCGAAGCTTCACGTCGTTCGTCCCATTGAACCAGAACAGGTCCTTCTCGAGCGGCTTGATGCTGAGAACTGTGCCGGTGGGAATTTTGACGCGGGAGGTGATGTATTCGTATCGTGTTGTTTCGTTTCCCTGAATGACGACCCTGCCGACCTTGCCTTCGATGAGGAGGATCCGGAGTTTTCCGTCCTTGATCTGCTGGGGCGGAAGAACTGCCAACGCCGTTATATATCCTCTGCTACGATACCAGCCGTTGATTTTCCCTATCAGTTCGTTCAGGGCGCCGATTCCGAGGCTTCTGTTCAGGTATTCTGACGAGAGGCTCTTCAGGTCGTCCTGCGTCAGGAGGGAGGAGGGAGAAAACTCGATTTCCCGGAGAGCGACCGTTGCCTCAGAGGCCGTCTGGGCCTCGGGAACAGTCGGTGTTTCGAATGTCTGGGGCTTCGAGGTTTTCATCTCCGTCTGGAGATCGCGTTCGAGTTTCGCTTTTTCGAGATCGCGAAGCGTCCGGTTCAGATCGGTGCCGGCACCATAGGCAGGCTCGACCTGGGGAACCTGTTGCGCAACGGCCATGGGAGACAGGGCAATGAGTGCGGCGAGAGCGAGAAATCCGGCAGTCCTGGGTATCATTCGTTCGTTTCCGTTTCTGAAGTGTTCATCGTGGATTCAGTTCTGTTGAATTCACCGCCGGCGACGATCCGGGAACCCTCGATGACCGTGCCTCCATTCTGAACACCGGCAGCCATATTGATGATTTCCGCCGAGGTATAGGAGATGCCGGCATTGAGCGGGGCGCTTTCCAATGGTGACAGGAAGATGTTGCGTGCAGCCGCAAGAGCCTGCTGTTCGCTTTGAACGGTTGCGTCGCATTCCTCCATCATGTTCAGCTGGTTGAAGGGAGTTTTATTCCCATTGGTATTATATAGAATTTCATAACATTCCCTGCCGAGTGAACTGAACTCGTTCTGGAAGGAAATCTGCGTGAACGGATGCTCTGCATCGGGAACGAAATACGCCTGAATGTCCGACCCGTCGCGCACGGGATTTCGTCCGAAGACGGTCATGGTAAGACTGTCGTTGCTCAGGTATCCGCGGTCGACGATATAGACGTCGCGGAGCCTGAAGTAATCGCAGTCGGAATGGATCTCCGCGGTATTGCTCCAGAGGCCTTCGAGCTGGACTCCCGCAGCGGAATTGATCGAATCGATGGAGACATCGTCCATTGCGGAGTTCTGGACCCCCTTGAGATGCAGCCTGAAGTATTCGTCGTCCACCAGGTGTTCGATGTGATCCATGAAGATCTTGTCGGCGGTAATGCTCATCGTTCCTTCGAGCCGGGTGTTCCCGACCTCAACCCGTTCGCCGTCGTGTGCAACGCCCAGAACGACGTTTCTGCCGTTGAGCTGTCCGATCACAATCTCTCCATTTTCGGCTTGCGCAGTGACATCTTCCTTCGCGAGAATCTCGTGGACGTTTATGTTGCCGGGGCCGTTCGCGATGAGATTGACGCTTCCACCGCCCGACTCGATGGTTCCGCCGGAGATGATGCCGCCTGAGCCCGTGGTAAAATTGACATCCTCGCCGGCATACACGTTCTCGATCATCAGATCGCCGTTCTGAACGGTGGAGATCGTCACGTCACCGTTTTCCGAGCGGATGTTGTTGATCGAGATGTCGCCGCTGTTCGTCTTGATGACGATGTCTTTGCTCACCTGGACGTTTTCCAGATACACCGGGCCTTCGTTGGAAATGAAGAGCGAGTCCTGGCCCGCGTCGAGCCCGTCGCGGACCCTCATGGCTCCGTCTTCGGTCTTGACGATGAGATCGCCCGTGAGTGACTTGGCATGGCCGATAAAGATGTCTCCGACGAGCGTCTTCAGTAGGAGATTGTGACCGGCTACCGCGTCGGCAACGTCGATCGTTCCGCGATTCAGGTCGACCGTGAGATCATATCCCGACTCGACCGTTCCGAGGAGCGCATTGCCGACGTCGGCGTTGACGGTCATGTTATGGCCCGCATAGCCGTTCGTCAGGGTGACATTCCCGGAATCGGTCCGCAGAAGCATGTCCGATCCGGAACGCGCACTCGAAACCTCAATATTGCCGTTGCTCACGGTCATGGCCGTGTTGCCGCCAGCGTTCGCGGTGCCGATGACCGTATTTCCCTGGGTGCTTCGGGTTGTAAGATCGTTGCCGGCGCTCACATTGGCCATGGCGATCGCGCCGTTCGTGACGGAGACCGTCAGGTCGTTCCCCGCCGCGGAGCGTGTGACGCTTGTGTTGCCGTTGATCCCCGTGAGGGAAAGGTCATTGCCAGCGGCAATGTCGCTGACGGTGATGTTCCCATTCTGGGCGGACATTGCTGCATCGTTCCCGGCAGCCACGGTTGTCGCCGTAACGGCCCCCTGCCCTGTCGTGATGCCGATGTTTCGCCCGGCGTTGAGTGACTCGAGCACGATGTTGCCGATACCGTTCGTGATGCTGGTCGAATTCCCGGAATTTCCGGTGAGAAGGTTGATTCCGCCGTTGAGAGCGGAAACTATCAGATCTCAGGCCGCGTTCGCTGTAGCGATGTCGATGTTGCCGCTGCCGGTATTCCGAACCTCGACGTCTGCGCCGGCGTTCATGGTGGTGATGCTCTCGAGATCGATATCACCGTTCGAGTTGCGCACCGTGGCAGTGCCGCCGCTTTC